>JBFJNW010000076.1:0-4071 GCA_041617975.1 Saccharimonadales bacterium (SeqCode) | reverse complement strand
TTTTATCTTGTAGGGTCATTTTGTCTCATAAAAAAACCGGATCCTTTTCTCGAATCCGGTTTTTGTTTTTCTTGGTTATTATGTGTATTTACCGACTTCGAGAATTATTTACGCACCTTCACAAAAGCATACATAGGTGCGCATGTGAGATTTGTAATAATGTGTTGAAGTAAGTTCATTACGATAACCACAATACGCCTAGAAAAATAGCTTGTCAAGTGCGTTCGTTTGTATTAACGTTGTAGTCAATGTACCAATTCAAGCACAATGCACTCCTGCTGAGCCTTACAAGGCTGTGCTTCGCTATTGGTTGAAGCCTGGATCAAATAAAAGATCTGAAGTCACAGCCACAAATACAAAAGGCTTCAATCTTTCAATATAAAATTACTTAGGAGTAAACATGGGACAATCATGGGAAGCATGGCACGGCATCGAAAGTGAAGAAAAGGAAGCGCCAATAATAGTTGATGAATCAAAAGCAGTTGAGCAGATTCATCAATGGGCACAAACACTTCCAAGACGCTCGGAATCATCAGATGAAGAAATAGCAGTCGACGCTCTTAAACAAAAGTTAAACGCATCAAAATTTGACAAAATTTAACACAAAAAGAGTACTATTTTCTTCTATGACCTATAACTCAACAATTATTGTAATTAATGAGCAAACCCAGTAGCGGGAGTAGGTTTTATTTTGTCAAAATACTCGACCCCGCAAGGAGTCGTTTTAATTTAATAAGGAGATAATAGTGAGTTATGAAATATTAGTACCCAAAGAGTTACTCGAACCAGAGTCTGAAACCGAAGGTTTAAAGCCAAGACACCTAAGAGCGGTTTCTGAAGCAGCTCCTAGCAAACAAACAAAAATAATGACATACCAAGAGATACTAGACAGAACTACTTCAGTTGCATCAACAACTCACACAACAATTAACGGTGAAGTTTACGAAACTACTAAACTCCCAGAAACTTTTGGATTTACATTCGAAGAACTAGATGAAGTTCGTAGTAATAATTTGGCAGCTATGACTCACTGCATAATTGATGGAGTAGGTGTTACTCTTGAAGTTTTTGAGGAAGTACATAAAAATGTTGTATTAGGTGCAGAATAATTGACATCAGGTAAACAATTTGCTATATTTACCCCTGTTACCAAAGACAGTGACTGGAGTAATCCTTAATTTGTCACCGAGGTGTACGAAACATTTTATTATTTTCGACACATCATTTAGAGCCTTTTGGTAACAAGAAGGCTCTTTTTAATTCAACTCATTAGGTCGATTGAGTTGAACATAACATTCACTACACGTGAAAGGGATCAAATGGCTTTAACTAAAGCAAAAAAAGAAGAAGTTATTGCAGAAGTAACAGGCTTATTAAAAGACTCGAAACTTACTGTAGTTGCAGCTTACAAAGGGACGCCAGTAAAGGCTATGCAAGCTCTTCGTCGATCTGGAAAAGACAATGGCACTACATTAAAGGTTGTTAAGAACCGTCTTGTTATACAAGCGCTCAAAGCAACTGACACTTACAAAGATGCCGACACCAAGGCACTTGAAGGAATGTTGCTATATGCTTTTAACAGTAAAGATGAAGTAGCTCCAGCAAAAACTTTAGCTGAGTTTTCTAAGCAGCAACCAACACTAGAGTTTGTTGGTGCATACAGTTCAGAAGGCGTATTTATGCCAGCTGAAGACGTAAAAGCACTTGCAAGTCTACCAAGCAAGAATGAATTGATTGCTCAAGTTGTAGCAACGCTTCTTTCTCCAGTAAACGACATTACAAATGGTCTTTCTGGAAATCTTCATGCGCTACTTGATGGCGTAGAAGCAAAAGCGAGTGCATAGCATTCACGTATTTGGTAGGTGACTAATAGTTCAAAAACTAACACCTCATCTATCGCAAATAAACTATAAATTATAAATTGGAGATTTAAATCATGGCTGATGTTAAAAAATTAGCAGAGAGCTTAACTAAACTTACAGTTCTCGAAGTAAACGAACTAAAGACAATTCTTAAAGACGAATATGGTATCGAGCCAGCTGCAGCTGCAGTTGCAGTAGCAGGCCCAGCAGGTGCAGGCGATGCCGGCGCAGCAGCAGAAGACGAAAAGAGTGAATATGATGTAATCCTTAAGGATGCAGGTTCACAAAAAGTAGCAGCTATCAAGGCTGTTAAGGACATTACAGGACTTGGTCTTGGCGAAGCAAAAGCTATCGTTGACGGTGCTCCAAAAGCTGTAAAAGAAAAAGTTTCTAAAGAAGAAGCAGAAGAAGCTAAGAAAAAGCTTGAAGAAGCTGGTGCAACAGTAGAACTCGCGTAGTTCAACTTTTAACCTAAAAAAACCGCCTTGCTAAAACTTGGCGGTTTTTTAAATACTTGCCGTTGTGAGGGGCAATATTTAGTTATATATTTGTAACAGATAAGCGGACAGTTTTCCACAGAATCATTTGTATTTTTGACTTGCAATTTGAAACATGATACTTTTATGACAGAAGTGTACAAAAATAAAACACTTTAGAGAGACGTGAAAATGGCGGATGTACCAGAGAAACAAATCAAAAGACTAAAAGCTCTACTACAAGAATCAGAGACTTCATTAGCTGCTGCAAAGGAATTACTCCTTAGTTTGGTGGGTGATGAACCTGTTGCTGCTAATCTTTCTAAAGAAGAACAACAACTAGGTAAGGTTATTGAAGGTGTGTTTGACGGCCAAAATATGGTCGGCTCAGACGCCAAAACCTACCCAGTACCTGCAAACTACGCAAGTAAATCAAAACTAGTTCAAGGTGATATCCTAAAACTAACTATTTCCGATGACGGATCATTCCTTTATAAGCAAATTGGCCCAATACCTCGTAAGCAAGTTGTAGGCGAGTTAAGACAAGAAAACGGCCACTACATAGTAAAAGTGGGCGAAAAAGACTACCGCGTTCTATTAGCGAGTGTTACATACTTCAAAGCGAAGCCAGGCGATCAAGTTAGCGTCAACGTACCAGAAGACGACTCTCATGCTGAGTGGGCCGCTCTTGAAGCAGCTCTATAGAGTTAGCCTAATCATTTAGCTTTTTCTTTTTTTGCACGCATTACTGATTTTTACACAACAGCATAATTTTATTATTGGCGTATACTAGATGAAACATGGGGCAAGCATTATATAGACGCTATCGGTCTAAAAATTTGGCGGAAATCGTCGGCCAGGAGCACATCACTACTACGCTAGATAACGCGTTAAAACGTGATGCTGTTGGTCACGCATACCTGTTAACAGGCCCAAGAGGTGTTGGTAAAACAAGTATTGCTCGTATTTTGGCCCACGAAATCAACCAATTACCATACGACAAAGAGCAAGTTCATTTAGATATTATAGAAATTGATGCGGCAAGCAACCGTCGAATCGACGAAATCAGAGATTTAAGAGACAAAGTCCACATCTCTCCAACTAGCGCTAAGTACAAAGTTTATATTATTGACGAAGTTCATATGCTAACCAAAGAGGCCTTCAATGCTCTTTTAAAAACACTAGAAGAGCCACCAGCGCATGTAATATTTATTCTTGCCACTACAGATGTTCACAAACTTCCAGAAACCATTATTAGTCGTACTCAACACTTTACGTTTAAGCCAATATCTTCAAGCAAGATTGTTGAGCACTTAAAAGTAATAGCTAAAAAAGAAAAGATTGTCATTGAGGATGAAGCTCTTCAGATAATTGCTGATCACGGTGGAGGATCATTCAGGGATAGTATTGGACTTCTTGAGCAGGCTTCGACTATTTCAGAAAATATCAACGGCGAACAAGTAAGGTTGATGCTCGGCATTCCTCCAGATAATCTAATAGAGGATTTATGTAAAAGTTTCCAAAAAAGCAAACCTAAAGACGCCGTAAATATCTTAAAACAAATCAGAGATCAAGGATATTTAGCAGAAGAAACAGCATCCCAACTTGCAGTCAAAATTCGCGAAATTATTATTGATCAGTCTAGCGCCAGTCCATTGTCCTATATAAACCTACTAACAGATCTAATAGACGTGCAAGCCTCAAGAGATCCGCAAATTTCTCTAGAAATAGCC
>JBFJNW010000075.1:0-4164 GCA_041617975.1 Saccharimonadales bacterium (SeqCode) | reverse complement strand
CCAATCTGGTCATTTGATACGGTCATTAGTAAGTACAGCGAACCCCAAAAAGAAGATCACTATCAGCTTAAGACTGCCGATATTTCTCCACAGCAGGACAGATACAGGGCGTATATTCCTAGCGAAACAAGAACAGTCGTTCTTGAGAACCCTCAGAAATTAAGAGGTCTTGCAATTAGAGCAGCACAAGCTATCCCATATAGTATTCAAATGCTTCATAATCCGACAATAAAAGTTAATATTGACGAGAGTTCTATTGATAAAATTAATGAACTTTTAACCCTTGTTTAGAGTTAGTCGCATTTGATGGTTATTTGATTGTCTTCTTCGCTGAAGACTACTTCAGTACCAGGGAAGTAATGCATTATCATGTCAATTGCACTTTGCGCTGTATCGCTTCTGTCTTTGGTTTCTTCGTGAGCAGCACTTAGCACAACGTCTGGTTGTACGTCGGCCTGTTCTGGGCTGGTTCGTTCAAATTCATCACTCATGACCTATAATTATAACATACTATTAATAGTAAAGCAATAGCGATTCTCAATATCCCTTTCGTCCTTTTGGACTCGTCAGAATGACCACTCAGTCATTTAGGGTTGAAGGAAAAGTAAGTGATGAATTCGTTTGTATTGATGTTGCGGTTTAAGGCAACCAAACGGTTCATGTTACTTCTCCTTAGAGAGTTAATTTGGCTATTCTCTCCAGAGCCAGAACGATTTTAACCGAAGTTAAATTGTATCCACTCGCTCGGGGGATCTTCTTACCTGTGTCGGCTACCCGTTTTCTTCGGTGAATTCGACTTGTGTCAAGACCATCTAAACACCACAAAAAGATAATACAATTCAAAATTGATGTAAAAGCAAAAATGTAGTAAAGTATCTCAGTTACGGAGAGTCCGTAATGTGTGGGTTTACCCACTTAAAAATTCGGGAGGAATTGTGGCAGCTGCGGTTCGCAGAAATGTCCGACGCCGTACGTTGGATGCCGATCTCAAGAAGGTCGAGGATCTGTACGATCGCGGCATTCTTAATCTTAAGGAGTACGGAGATTACCGAGAGCTGGTAATCGGAACGCATGAGAGCTACGTGACTGCGCTTGCCAAGCTTGGTGATTGCAATTACGGTGCCTTGCGCGAGGAATTTGTTAGCTGTCGACTGTATGGTCATAATTGGCCCAATGCAGAATGGCGATACGTCGGTATCAGCGTTGGCCCTGGCTATGGACTCACTGACAAAAATCAGTGCAGTTCGTGCGGAACGGTGACTTTTCGGTACAGGAACTTGTCGAACTTCAGGTCCAACGGATCAGCCTACGAATACCCAGACGGGTACTTGTTGGAGGGTCTCAGCGAAAGCCTCACTAAGGCCGACGTTCGGGCACTGGAGTTCTACTACGAGCTTCCTGATGTGCTCAAGCAGATCAAGATCAAGAAGTAGGAGTGGTATGCCGTTCACGGATGTTTTCAATATTTTGCACCCGTGAGCGGCTCACACCACCTTTTTCTTTCAACCACATTCCTCCCAATTCACTCTTATTAGATTTATTACCTGAGGTTGATTATGGTTTCGTCTGAGGACGAGTTGTCTTTTGGTATTACAAAATGGTCTGACTTTTTTGGATGAGGTTTAGTTGCTTGTGACGGTTGTTTGTCGTTGTGTGATGGAGTAGGCGTATCATTAGAGGTCTTTTTGCTTCGTCGTCGACGTCGTTTGCGTTTTGGTTTGGTGGCTTGGTCTTCGGTTGTGGATGCCTTGTTGTTCGGGCCTATTGCAACGGCCTCTTTTGCTTTATTGGCAAGTGCTATGATGCTTTTTGCTGACGATTTAGTGCTTTTAGTAGCCGGTGATTTTGGTGCAAGTGGTTCTTGGTTGGAAGTGTTGATTTTTTTGGTTGGCACTGATTTGTCGGCAGGTGCTTCGATAGGCTTTGGGGGGTTGGTTGCTTTTGGTGGGTTAGGCTTGTTGATCTTTTTTGGTGCTTGGTTTGAGATAAATGATTTCTTAAGTTCATTACCATAACGCTCTTGCATAAAGCCTTCAATTTCACTACGAATGCTTCCAAACTCTGATCGACTATGTTCGATGATTTGCGATGAATAATCCTCTCCAAACTCTGGCAGGCTAAGAGTTGTTGCTGAAAAGGCCGGTACTTTCTCGCCCTCTATAATCATGCTAATTGCGGTGTGTCGGTTATGCATATGAACAATGTCGTGATCTGTAAAGTGTGGCTCAAAATACTTGGCCATGACACGCGCATCATCGGCACTGGTTCGGAAGGTTACGATCGATCCTACGTTACCAAACACCGCGTCTTTAACGTCCTGGCTCATTTGGGCAATGTACTGGTTGGCCACCGTTAAATTAAGCGCATATTTACGGGCTTCGGATAAAATTGTGGCAAAGCTATCGGTTGCAAAGTTTTGGAATTCGTCGACGTATAAATAAAAAGGAACACGCTCTGACATCTCTATGTCGGCTCGGCTCATGGCACCCATCTGCATCTTTGTGACAAGTAGCGCGCCTAGCAAGCTGGCATTGTCTTCGCCGATTAGTCCTCGAGAGAGGTTTACGATCAGAATTTTACGTTCATCCATGATTTTACGGATGTTAAAGCTGCTCTTTGGCTGACCAATGATGTTACGAACTATTGGGTTAGCGGTAAAGGCACCAACTTTGTTGAGCACTGGAGCGACTGCCTCTGCCTGAAACTTGGAGTTCCAGCTAGCAAACTCTACCTGCCAGAAGTTTTTAACTACTGGGTCGTCTACATAAGTTAGTACCTCGTCGCGGAACTTTTTGTCGGTTAAGATTCGGGTAATATCCAGCATGGTTGCGTCTGGGTAATCGAGCAGTGCAAGCAAGCTATAACGCAAGATGTATTCCAGGCGCGGGCCCCAGCTTTCGAACATGCGCTTTAGCACACCAATAAGTTCTGAAGCGGTATGAGTCTTAAGCTTATTATCAGTAACTTCCATTGGGTTAAAGGCAATAGGGAAGTCGGTGTCGGCCGGATTGAAGTAGATTACGTCCTTCATCCGGTGCGCAGGTATGCGTTTTAAGATGTTGTGGGCGTAGTCACCGTGAGGGTCGATTACGGCAAAGCCATACGGAGTGTCGATGTCGGCAATAGTCAGAAGCTCAAGTAGTCCGGATTTACCTACACCAGTTTGTCCAATAATGTACATGTGACGCCCACGGTCTTCGCGGTGAACACCAAACGTGCTGTTATGGCCACGGAAGTTGGTGACCGCCATGGGGCTTATGTGATCTGTTGATGGGCCAGTAACTAGTGGCAAATTAGCTGGTGGTTCGGCAGTTGTAGCATTTGCCCAAAGGATATTTGGAGTTTCTACGTTGGTGTGTGGCAGGTGATAAAGGCTGGCTACTTCCTCGATATTACAGATAAAGCTTTTATCTAATTTACGCTGAGTATAAGCCGCAATATGAGTTGGTTTGCTGTCGATAAATCGCCCTGCAAAGCCATTTAGATAGGTGGTGTTGAACTGTTTATAACTGGCAATAATAGATTGCAAGCGCATGCGAGCTTCAGGCTCGGAGGTGTTACCAGCATAAACCATTCGAACCGACACATTATAGGCAAGTTTTTGAGCCTTTTGCTCGGCTGCAGATATCCGTGCTGTTTGGTATTCTGCAAGTTTAGGTGCAGTACCCGCACCTTCTGGTGGCGCCCATAGAGCTTTGGCAATACCGCCACTTCCACCACGAATGCCGGCAATGTAGCGTTCGCTATTTTTGTGCCATGAGTCACCAGCAGGACGAATGATAACCTGAATCCAGGCCTCTTCATGCTCTGTAAACTGTGCAAGGGTGGCTGTAATGGCGGCTAGTGGGTCAACCTAAAAGCTTGGGAAGGTTTTGATTGGAAGTTGATCCGGAGAGGTTAACTTCATCTCGGCGGCCATTCTAATGGCGTAGTTATTACTACTTATGTTTGCATAATCTTCTACCTCTGTAATGTGAACAGTTGGGTATTGGGCATAAATTTGCTCAATAACGTAACTTTTAAGGTTTGTCGGCACCCAAACGTAAAATCCAATTCGCTTGTATTTAACGGCAATCTCAAAACTGATCTGTTGACCAAGATTTTTACTGAACATGCCTTTTTTGCCACCGTGTAGTAATCCGTGCAGCGAAGCCAGCATTTGCT
>JBFJNW010000074.1:0-4189 GCA_041617975.1 Saccharimonadales bacterium (SeqCode) | reverse complement strand
GACGCTGATAAAGAAGGCTTCCTAAGAAGCGCTCAAGCATTGATTCAAACCGTAGGGCGAGCAGCGAGACATCAAGAGGGCCATGTCATCATGTATGCAGATAACATTACTAAAAGCATGCAGAAAACCATTGATGAGACTGCAAGGCGCAGGAAAATACAGACCGCTTACAATGAAAAAAACAATATAACACCGACTGGAATTGCCAAGTCAATCGAAAAAGGTATGAGGCCAGATCTGCCGGAAGAAGCAAAAACAGCAAAGTTGAATCTCAAAAAAGTTCCAAAGCATGAGTACTCTCAGATTGTAAAAGATTTAGAAGCTCAAATGGAACTTGCATCAAAAAACTTAGAATTCGAGAAAGCAGCAGAACTTAGAGATATTATTGCGGAAATTAAGGAGCAGATGTAGCTTACTAGGCTACTGATTGTTTTTTGCTTCGTCTTATTTTTGGCAGATGACTTGGCTGGGCTGCGATAATCTTTTCTAAATCGTACATTTTTGTTGAATTACCATGCGTGTTAAATTCATTCCTTGCTTCTACCATGCGCGCAAGTGATCTATAAACCATTTCTCTTGCCATTAATGTCAGGTGCCCACCTCTGAGAAGATCAGTCTTTACATTTTTTGCGTGTGACATTTTGCGAGCAAATGTCTCATGACCGTTCGCTACGCTACTATCGAAAAAGACGACATGACCATGAGAATTTTTTGGCAAGTTTTCTGCAAAGTCTCCAGCCCTTCCGCTGAACAACGTTTTATAAGTCATTATGGCGGGGATTAAATATTCGAGTGATGGGTCTAGGGTGTCAATGTATTTTAGTCGTCTGGCTTCTGTTAATATTTTCCTTAGTGACGTAATTGTGGCAAAAATTTCTCCAATACTTTTAGGGTCTCTAAGAAGTTCAGGAATGTTCAGTTCTTTAGGAACACAAGGGTCTACTCCCTCTAGCCAGACTGTTTCACGACCATATAGCCTGTCGACCGCTACACTGCCCAAACCCTCCATAATCCCGCGGGATTCACCATAACGGAATGAAATTCCGGATTCTATACTGTATTTATTAAGCTCATCAGAGTCATTTGCGATCAATGCGTAAGCAGCAATATCTTGGTCCATGCTGACATTACTTGCAACCAAGAATGCTTCTGGGATAGCTGCCAATCTACTAGGTAGGTCTTTTGGTAGTCTAATTTTTGGTGGACCATATAATCTTCCGGGCATTCCGGCCTCAACAAACACACCAAGTGATCTGCCATTATGGCTTTTAACTTTAGCTGAAGTTCCCCATGCGGTTGTCATATCGACAGGGATATTGGTTGTAGGCCTGGTAGGTATACTAGTTATAATTTCATAGTAAAGCCCATTATTCATGCTGTAGATGTCTTTAACAGCAGGCCCATAATCACCCTTAGTTACTTGAACATTCCTATATACTTTTTCGATAGCCAAATCTTTAACAGCATCAAGGTGCTCAAATAAAAATCCCTCTTCGCCGTGAAGAGGGATTACGTTTCCAATTTTTTCATGCTCTCGATCAAGCCGACTAGCTAACACTACAGAAACCATTTCTATGTGTATTCATGTTACTTCTTATGTTAGTCCGACACATGCATTCTGTAAAGTAAATTATTTCAAACAACTTTGGTAGATGAAAGAAAACTATATTTTGTTATACTAGTCCAAATGGCGACTTTAAATAATGAAGATATATTGCGATTGGCGCAGCTTGCAAAGTTAAGGCTTGAAGATTCTGAAGTTGAATCTTTCAAACAGGAAATTAACGAAATTCTTGGCTATATTGAAACACTACAAACTATTGACGTTAGTGACGAAACACCAACTATTCAAGTTACGGGTCTCAGTAACGTGACACGGCCGGATGTCGTAATGGCTTATCAAGCATCTCCTAAGGATTTACTAGATACTGTTGCAGGAGTTTCTGAAAATCAAATTCGAGTTAATAGAGTAATAAATTAAAATGACTAACTGGGATTCAATATCTACCATTGTTTCAGATGTCCAAAGTAAAAAGACGTCAGCGTTAGAAAACGTAGAAAAAGCATTGAAATTAATTGATGAAAAACAAGATTTTAACGCAATAATTTCCATACCACGGGATTTAGCGCTAAAAAGAGCCAAAGATATTGATGATCGAATCAAATCAGGCGAAAAAGTTGGGCGATTGGCCGGTGTGCCTTTTATTGCAAAAGATAATTTTTTGACATTTGGATCTGAAACGACTGCTGCTAGCAACATGCTTAAAGGTTTTAAGGCGCCTTATCAATCAACCGCTATTAATAGATTAGAATCAGAAGGTGCAATCTGTGTAGCAAAAGCAAACCTTGACGCATTTGCACATGGATCTTCAACCGAGAACAGTGACTACATGGTAACCAAAAATCCTCATGATAAGGAACGGGTTCCTGGAGGATCTTCCGGGGGATCTGCTGCTGCAGTGGTATTGGGCATGGCTCCATTTGCTCTTGGGACTGATACGGGCGGATCGATACGATTACCAGCATCATTTTGTGGAGCGGTCGGGTATAAACCAACCTATGGGCTAATATCCAGAAGCGGTGTGGTAGCGATGGCTAGTAGCACAGATGTTATTGGGCCACTTACAAATTCTGTTGAAGACGCTCAGCTTGTTGTCGCCTGTATGTCTGGTCTTGATGAATTGGATGCTACGACCACCGAAAGCGAAATCCCCGAAAAAGCCGTAAAGATTGACCTAAAAGGTAAAAAAGTTGGATTAATAAAAGAATTTGCGGGTGATGGAGTTCAGCGAGAAGTAAAGGATGAACTTAAGAGAGCAATTGATGAACTAGTTAAAAATGGAGCGGAAATTGTTGATATAACTCTTCCTTCTCAGTCATTAGCGTTAGCCTGTTATTACGTATTAGTTCCCGCAGAAATTAGCAGTAATCTTAGTAGGTATGACGGCCAGAGGTTCGAACATACTGCAAAAGACGCTAAGTCACTTCAAGAAAGCTACTTACAAGCTAGAACTGAAGGTTTTGGCAAAGAAGCTAAACGCAGAATTATGATAGGGACTTATGTGCTCTCTAGTGGATATTACGATGCTTATTACAAGCAAGCGCAACTAATTAGGACAAAAATAATAAAGGAATACGAAGAAGTATTTAATGAAGTGGATTTCATGATTAGTCCTGTGGCGCCTATGACAGCTTTTAAGATTGGCGAAAATGCCAACGATCCTTTGCAGATGTATTTGGCAGATGCTATGACTGTTGGCGTAAGCCTGGCGGGCTTGCCGGCAATAAGTATTCCATCGAGGGCATCAAGTAAAGATCTTCCAGTTGGAATTCAGTTAATTACTAAATTTAAAAATGATGTAGAGCTTCTATCATTAGCGCATACACTTGAAGGAGCATTATCGTGAGTTTAGAAATGATTGTTTTTATAGTTTTTATTTTGTTAGGCGTTTTATTTGTCGGATTTTTAGTTCATATTAAGATCCCAAAACGATTAAACCAGAAGAAATATGTAGCAAAATGGAGAGAATTGCAGGGGCACTGCAAAGATAAAACTTGCTGGAAAGACGCAATAATTTTAGCCGACAAATTACTAGATAGCGCATTAAAGCAAAGAAAATTTAAGGGCAAAACACCTGGAGAGAGGTTAGTTTCTGCTCAGCGTAAATTTACCAATAATGATGGAGTTTGGTATGCCCATAATTTGTTTAAAAAACTAAATACTAATGTCGATCTACAGCCTAAAGAAGAAGACACCAAGCGTGCACTTAATAATTTTAGGCAAGCATTAAGGGATCTAGGAGCGCTTCCAAGTGGCGAACAAAATAAGTAAATACATACCAACTATAGGAATTGAATGTCATGTTCAGTTAAATACCATGACTAAGTTATTTTCTGCAGTTGGTAATGATGCTAGAGATGCGTCACCGAATAGCTTAGTTAGTCATATTTGTTTTGGAATGCCGGGCGCATTACCGGTACTAAATGAAGAAGTAGTAAAGCGAGCTGCAAGGATGGCATTTGCTTTTAACACCACTCCACAAAAATATAGTTATTTCGAAAGAAAGCACTATTTCTACCCTGATCTACCCAAAGGGTACCAAATCACTCAACTTGAAAAACCAATTATTGTTGGGGGTGAGGTAGAAATAAGCGTTGATGGAGAAAAAAGGACAGTGAAACACGATAG
>JBFJNW010000073.1:0-4196 GCA_041617975.1 Saccharimonadales bacterium (SeqCode) | reverse complement strand
TTAACCCCAAAAACTGCCTTGCATATGAACTGAGTGACTCTACATATCTTCTTTGACCTTCGGCATAAATAGTGTCAAAGGCTAAACTGGACTTTCCTGATCCACTCAAACCAGTAATGACAATTAATTTGTCACGAGGAATTTCAACCGAAATATCCTTGAGGTTATGTTCTCGTGCTCCCTGCACTCTGATGATATCGCTCATTGTAAGCGGTCATTATAGCAACAAACATGCCCACGTGTCGAGATCACACGTTATGAATCATATTGAAATGTATTGCTTAATGCATAAGTTCGATAGGCGTGAATGCCACCTAATGCCAGTCTTTGAGGCAGGTGTTCTTGATTAATACAGTCTATGAGATCATCTATTGCATTTGGATTTGTTGCTCCAACAATACTCGCAACAGGTATTACACCTGTTAATGTTTTTGAGTCTCTGCCAAACTCTGGGATGTCATTATCTAAAAAGTCTTTGCAGGCTTTGGTTTGGGTAACAATAGATTCATGAACCTTGTTGTTGATTTTTGGAACCAATACTAAAGTATTGCCAAGCGCTAAATCTGACTGGAGCTCTACCTTGTCACATATTACAGATCCAAAACCATTTATGTCGCCCTGCTGAGAAGCGATTAAACCTTCTTTAAAGGCGTGATTATCTTCAACCTTCGCGTCAATTGAATGTAGTAAATTTGCTTTTATGTTGGAAGAATCAACTATCCTCCTATACAAGACAAGTCGTAATTCATTTTGACGGAATACGTCCAAAACTGGCTCTTGAAGCGGTCTTACAACCCGCATCGCGTTCTCTCCCATGTCTGCGAGTTCAATATCGACAAATTCTGTCATCGCAGTTGTTGTTACACTACCCAGCATAGGACTAAGTTCTTTGAGTCTACGCATAAAAGAATCTGCGCCACCAACAACAGGTCTATCTATTTGATAATAAGCGTAACTTTTATGCTCATGTCTTGTCATGTTTAGCCTCTGGGCTGAAACCAATGTTAATTAAGCGACTCCACGATGTGAAGCTCTGTTTGTGGTGCATCAAATAGCATACTGTCAGGTACATGCAAGTTACCGAGCTTCAACTCAGGATAGCCGACATGATCGTGGATTTTAAATATAGTTGCATGAAATCTTGGATTACCATGCTGACTTTGCACGCCCCCTAAAACTGATTTTCCAATGTAACCATATAATTCATTAAATTCTTCTCGTAAAATATCATCTTTATCTAAAGTTAAATCAAATCCATACTTTCTTCCATAACTATCGATGTCTTTAATATCTAATTTTGCTTGACCGAAAGGATGTCGAAAAACTTCAACATCAGGGTCAAAATCGTCGTCAATATCTAAATATATTTCAGCTCCGTCAGCTAAGCTTTCGTCGTAGTATCCTTTTCTAATTTCGTTAGCCGCTGCAAGCTCTTCGCATCTTTTACGTTCATTAACAGATTTCTGTTCTCTTATGAAATAATCTATATCTCGTTTAGCCTTACGATACAGCTTGGGTTTTTTCTTAGCATCAAAGAAATCATTAGGGTAGGCTTCACGCAAACCTTCGGTCATGCGTTTTGCAGAAAATTGCGTAATGGCTATCCCCCCGAGCGGTATTGCTGTGCCGATTGCATGGTTTTGAGCTGCAAGGGTATTAAAAAATCTACTTAGATTCAGTTCTTCGCGATCTGACAAAGTAGATGTTAAAACTGGTCTAATGACTCTTAGATCAATATGGGAAGGTTGCTGTCTGGGAATTTCTGGACGCCTGTCGTTTCCTCTTCTGCGTGTTTTCTGAATTCCATCAATAAATTCAGCTCTTGTAAATCCGCCTCTTCCCATTTGTAAGCCTTTCTTTATTTTGAAGCTACTTTTTTAGTATAACAATATTTAAATCTAGTTAACAATCGCAACCTCAACATTACTGTGTTAGTCTTTCATTAATGACAAATACAGTGGCTATTCAAGGTGGTGATGCATCTTTTCATCATATTGCAGCAAAAGAGTTTTTTGGTGATTCTGTGGAAATTAAGCCATGTGATAACTTTAAAAATGCTTTTACTTCTGTTGCGAAAAAAGAAACTTCGCATGCATTAATAGCTATTGAAAATTCTCTTTATGGGTCAATCAACGAAGTATACGATCTCTTGCTAAAAAATGATGTTTCAATAGTTGGCGAAATTTATTTACGAATAAATCAAAATTTAATTGTCGTACCAGGAACAAAGATCAATGAAATCAAAGAGGTTCACTCGCACCCTGTAGCTCTTGCACAGTGTGCGGAATTCCTCGACGGCCATCTTGCTAGTGCAGAACGATTTGAGCATGTTGATACAGCATTAAGTGCTAAAGACGTAAGTAAATGGCGGGATAAATCTAAGGCGGCTATCGCAAGCCAGCAAGCAGCTAAACTCTACGAACTTGAAGTCTTAAAAGAAAATATTGAAACAAACCACCAGAATTATACAAGGTTTGTAGTGATCAAAAATAAAAGTTCTGGCGCAATCCCTAAAGCCAACAAATCATCTTTAATACTTCAAACTAAAGACGACACAAAACCAGGGGCACTACATGAAGCTCTTGGAACTTTTGCTAGAAGAAACTTAAACCTAACTTTAATACACTCCCGACCAAGTATCGGAAAAGCATGGCACTATATGTTTTATGTAGACGTACTGGGCGGTATAGCAGACGGCTTACTTGATGAGGCTATCAATGAATTATCCGTACATAATTTCGTCGTAAAACTTCTTGGATGTTACCCTAGCGGCAAATCTGACTAAACACTATATAATATTAGTTACTATGAAACATTTAAAACACTTTGTGTTTGATTTAATCGGAGTCTTGTTGATATCTGCGTCGCCTCTTTTAGGATGGCTGCCAGGTCCAGGTGGTATTCCATTATTCTTAGCCGGACTGGGATTTTTAGCTGTTCATCACAAATGGGCAAGAGATGCGATTAAATATGTTCGAAAAAACGGAATCAAATTATCAGAACAAATCTTTAGAAAGCACCCAACTCTTGAGGCCATTTATGACTTACTTACCCTTGCTCTTCTTGCAGGCGGAATATATTTGATTACGATTTACACTAAAAATCTTACTTTAACTATCGCAATATTATTCATATTTACAGGACTAACCTTATTCTTTGGCAATAGACAAAGATTAGAAAAGTTCAGCAAAGCACTGTTCAAAAAATTTAAATAGATTCTACAATAATTTTGTACTTTGCATTACTTTGTGTTATTGTATGTTTTAAAGGTTGGATGAATTATGATGGAATTAATTGTCCTGGGCACTATTCCGGGCACACACTACAAGATAACTTTCTTACAAGCACTTCTAGTTTTGTGCATTTTTTTGTGGCTAACAGTTCACTTCAAAAGCGAAAAATCATTATCCGATATTGACGACTTGTTCTCGAAAACAATTAGTAGCAATTCTACTGATTAGTATCTGGCAATATTGATTGTCCGTATAACTCTAATTCTTCTAATAGGTAAAGTTTTTCTGGATCTTTTATTGTTTTTTTAAGTTCAGCTATTCTAGAAAAATACTTCGCTGCACTACTAGATTCACCACCATTGAATAACTTATTATGCTTAAATTCGTCCCAATACTTTCTTTCGCTATCGCTTAAAGATTCTGGGAAATTCCTAGCTTTAAATAATGGCAGTAAGCCTTTTAAGCGTTCGTCTTCAAATAAATCAACAGAAAGCTCTTGTACATCTTTTTTAGATGAAGCTCTTACTCTGCGCATCCCAGTTTTGTCCTGAGCTCCAAAAAATCCATCATACAGGCGCTCGTCTACGTTATCTGTATTTTCCAGTAAGTCTTTTTGCTTAACATTTCTTGCTTTATTCATCTTGTTCATCGCCTTAAGACATAAGTCACCAAATTTTTCTTTGTCTAGTTTATTAAGGTTTGAATTAATCGATTCTTCATCAAAGTCTATACGTTTTTTAGAAGCCTCATCCAGCACCGATAATGGAGCGATAGCCGGACAGCGATTGTACTTTAGCGCCTTAACCGGTAGACGTAATCCTGGGTCGTCATATCGACGTATCCAGCATTCAATAATCTCAGATTCACTCATGTTTATAAAAGGTGTTGGGTCTTTAGATAGATCATAAACCAATGCTGCACCATCTGGTGTTTTTGCAATCAAGATTACAATAGTTGTTTTCT
>JBFJNW010000072.1:0-4271 GCA_041617975.1 Saccharimonadales bacterium (SeqCode) | reverse complement strand
GCCAAGGTATGGGAATTTATTTTTTAGTGCGTATTGTGCAGCAGTTATTTTTCCTTCGAGTGCTCTTGTGCCAAATCCACCAGGTATTACAATTCCATCAATATTTCTAGTTTGTTCTGCAACGGCATCAGCGCTATCAAGTTTTTCTGCATCAATCCATGCAATGTTCAAAGTTATGTCTTGCCACCATGCAGCTGCAGACAGCGCCTCAAACACTGACATATAAGTGTCTTCGTTGTCCATATACTTTGCAACAACTCCGACAGTCAGCTGCTTTCTGTGGATCGAAGTGGCTTTTTTAACCATTGTCTCCCAGTCTTTGAGCTTTGGTTTTCCGGCTTTTAAATTTAGTCTATTGATAATTACTGTACTTATTCCTGTTGTTTCTAGTGTCAAAGGTACTTCATATATAGATGGCGCGTTAGGCAGTAACGCAATTGCCTCTGGAGGCACTCCACTAAACAAACTAAGCTTTTGTATAGAAGATTTTGGAGCTATGGCTTCGCTTCTTGCCACCAATACATCCGGTACAATCCCTAGCCCTCTGAGGTCTCTAACGGCGTTTTGGGCTGGCTTTGTCTTGATTTCTTTACTAGCTCCTAGGTAAGGCAAATAAACCACGTGAACAAAGGCAAAATTTTCCCGACCTACAGACTGCGCAAGTTCACGAATAGCCTCCAAAAAGCTAAGCCCTTCATAATCTCCAACCGTTCCACCTATTTCTACAATATGTACGTCATAGCCTTTGCCGGCTTTGATGATTTCTTTTTGAATGGCCTTAGTAACGTGTGGAATAAACTGTACTGTCTTGCCACGGTATTTACCATTACGCTCGTCTTCAAGAACTCCTGCCAACACCCTGCCACTCATCAAGCTGCTACTTTGAGTCAATTCTTGATCCATAAAACGCTCGTAATGACCCAGGTCAAGGTCTGTTTCTGCGCCATCGCGGGTAACAAAACATTCCCCGTGTTCGGCCGGATTTAAAAGTCCTGCATCCCTGTTAAGATAAGGGTCGCACTTTTGAATGTTGACGGATAAGCCCCGGGCTTTTAAGAGTCTAGCGATTGAAGCAGCGGTGATTCCTTTTCCGAGTCCAGAAAGTACTCCACCTGTAACAAACAAATACTTCGTTGGCTTTTTTGCCACTCGCTACATCCCTCCAAATTATTCTTTAAATACTACCTTAGTAACAATAAGCTCGCAAGCAAATGAAATTTTTACTACGTCTTTAACTGCTTTATTGCTGCGTCAAGCTGTGGATCTTTTTCGTTCTTAAAGTCTTCTACGGTACGCTCTACTTCTTGGTCTGGTTTTATGCCTTCTTTGTCTATATTGTTTCCGGCTGGAGTAAACCACCTAGCAACCGTAACTTTTAATTCAGAGCCGTCTTTGAATTGAATTAAACGCTGAACACTACCCTTACCGTAGGATTTTTCGCCGATTAACACTGCTTTATCGTGGTCTTTAAGTGCGCCTGCAAGGATTTCGCTGGCACTGGCACTTCCTTCGTTAATTAAAACTACTGTCGGTACGTCTGCTAGTGGCGATTCACCTACTGCCTTTTCGGTTGAAACACTTTGGCCTGATTGTCGCTGATCAACAACGGTTTTTCCAGCCTCTACCCACAAGCTAGACACTTTTACTGATGCGTCCAACAGTCCACCTGGGTTTCCTCTAACATCAACAATAATTCCACTCACCTTTTTAGATATAAATTCTTCAGCTGCTTTTGTAGTTAGTTCTGTAGTGTCGGGGCCAAATCTTGATATTTTTAAATATCCAATGTTATCGTCTCGCACAGAGTACTCAACACTAGGAATTGTTATTTCGTCACGAGTAATTTCTATATCAAGTCGTTCTGTTTCGTTTCTGATAATCGTAAGCTTGACAACTGTACCCTTTTCGCCACGAATTTGCTTAACAGCCTCAGAGATTGAGATGTCAAAAGCATTTTCGCCGTCAATTTCTGCAATTATATCTCGAGGCATTAAGCCAGCTTTTTCTGCTGGAAATCCACTAAGCGGTGAGACGATTACGATGTATTGTCCATCCTTACCCAGCTCAGCCCCAATGCCCTGAAAACTTCCGTTCAACTCTTCTTCAAATGAGGTGGCCTCTTTAGCATCTAAATATTCTGTGTACGGGTCGCCAGATGCCTTAACTAATCCTTCCTTAAGTCCTTCTATGAGCAGAGCGTAATCCAGCTCTCCATCAAAATTTGTCCTTAAGCTGTCATATATTACTTCAACATCATCATAAACCAGATCCTCTGGTAATTCTGTTTGCACATCTCCCTGTTGCAATGATCTGTAAAGTTCTTCATTGCCAAAAAGACCTACACCAATCCCACCAGCAAAGGCAATTAAAACTACAATAAATAGAAGTAATTTATGGACTGCTGACCTGTATGATTTATTCTTGTTAGCTTGCTTATCTGTCAATTCGTTTTGTCTCTCCATAGGCACCTATTATGCCACATGGCGCTTATGTAAAGATAGGTAGTTTTTACGTTATTTTACTTCTAGTAGTAAGTATTTGGACATGGACCTTGTAGGTGAGGATAGTGTGTTTGCCAACCATTTCCGTGATCAATAACTTTCGTATAACCATAGCCGCCCTGACAGCCAAGAATTCTAAGCTGTCCGTCTGCTGCAGCAACTACAGGACCACCGGTACTATCAGGAATATCTAATCCCGTGTGAGTATAAGTATCGTATGCGCTGTAGCAAGTTGGATAAGCAGTCGCTCCAGTTGCTCGATTGCCACCGTATCTTGGGTCTCCACAATCTAAACCATAGCCCCAAGGTGTGCTAATTCTATTACTATTTGGTACCGGCCAGTTAAAGCCGTTAACAATGCCAGTGCCTCCTGTGCTTGGATTTATGCTGACGCCATCTTTATAAACCATAAAGTGAAGGTGCCGACCCGTAGAGTACCCAGTGTTTCCTACATTACCTATTTGGTCTCCTCTTTTTACCGGACCAGCATCTATATAATTACCAGTTGAAAGACTTCTGGCCACGGCTGCTTGCGCCTTTTCAAGCTCTTCAATTTCTCTATTGTTTTCTTTAATCTTTTTGTTAAAGTCAGCTTGTTCAGCTCTGTTCAAGCTCAATAATCTGTCTTGTTCTGCCTTTTGAATCACTACTTCTTTTTCGAGCGCCTGAGCTTCTTTAATTAGCTTCTCTACTTCTTCTTTTTTAGCCTGCAGGGAAAGTCTTAGTTGAGTTACTTCGTCAACCTGCTGCTTAATTTTAGTCTTAACAACATCTCTATATTGTTGCTTGTCTACAAATTGACTAAGATCTTGGCTAGTTGCCAGCATCTCGAGTGTACTAATTTGCCCTTCTAAATACATGGCCTTTATGTTTTGACCTAACACATTTTTTTGATAGGCTAGTTCTATTTCTGCCTCTTTGATCTGAACTTTTAGCTCTTCTCTTCTGGCTTGATTGTTTCTAATATCTGTTTGAAGTTGTGCGATTCTTGCTTGTAATTTTTCTATAACAGATTGTAAATCATTGGCTCTCAGTTGGAGCTGCTTAACTTCATCATTTGCTGCTGAGTTTTGTTCTCTTAATTCTTGAATTTGCTGGCTATACGTGTCGGCCCTAACCAATGGAACAAGTCCTACAGAAAACATAAAAACTCCAGCGATTACAAGCTGAATATTGTTCTTCATAAATGAGTAAACTGTTTTTTTCATAATGTGTTTTTGTTCGTTATTAAGCATAAACATATTAACATATACCCCCTGTTAACCGCAAGTTTGGTTTGTTTCTATATTATGTTTATTGTGCTTAGTTCTGATTTGGACTATTTAGATGTCTTGAACTTTAAGTAACGCCGTGTTGCAACAAAGGAAGATACGGCACCGATCAGTATACCCAATACAATTTGCGAGGTCAAAATTACTGCAAAGTTTGAATTAAAATAATCATACACCGAACGAATATCTACGAAAGCACTCACAACAATAAATGAAGGATTGGTCGCTAGTGACAATATTGATGCGCTGATAGAAACAGAAATAATTGCCGAGATAATACCGTAAAATATAGTCTCTACAATAAATGGACCCCTGATGTACCAAGTGCTTGCTCCTAATAACCTCATAATTCTAAGCTCATCACGCCGGTTAAATATCGCCATTTGAATTGTGTTAAAAATGATCAACATAGAAACTATAGTAAAAACAAAAATTCCAATAATTCCGGCTTGTTGAAGCAACCTTGCTGTACTTGTTATATTGTCTATCGCTTCCCTGC
>JBFJNW010000071.1:0-4276 GCA_041617975.1 Saccharimonadales bacterium (SeqCode) | reverse complement strand
GTCAGTAGTATCTAGACTCGGAGTTGGATTTCCTGCGGATAAGTACTGCAGTAAAGATTCTACACATCCGCCCCAGAGTACACCTTTGGCCGTACCAGACCCATTCCAGTACCAACCTTCATTACTTTCAAAGCTTCGACTTTTTACAAGATTGCTTTTATCGCTCCATTCAAGTTCAATATCTGTAAATTTTTCAGAAGGTATTATCTTATGAGAACCACCTTCAAACAATGCCCAGTGTAAAGATTCTTTGGTATGATCAAGTATATTATTTCCTTGCATGGCAAATTGCACCATAAGTGCGCCACCATAATAAGAAGGTATGCCTAGATTCCATAGAAATTGACAAATATTAGTGTTGTCACTGTACCCTATAAAAGGTTTAGCGTTAGTTCTGATTTCATTACTATCTAAATACTTCAGTAGCCGTACTTGATCGTTTCCTCCTATAGTGGTGAATATTGCTTTAATTTCTTTATCGGTAAAAGCTTCCATTAAATCTAATGCACGTTCTTTAGGTGTAGGTTGTTTTTTTCGTGTACTAGGGTATTCAATTGGAATAAGATTAAACTCATTCTTAAGACGGTCAATACCACGATCTAAGACCCAGGGGAAGTGGCTAGCAGCATCGCTAGATGGAGATAAAATTGCAACTTTATCGTCAGGTTTTAATTTTGATAATTTAATGAATTTCATAACTGTATTGTTTACTATTTATCATTTACTAGCAACCACACCGTCATGAGTTTTATTTCTTACAATTTCAGCTATCAGAGAATCTTCTCTGTTAGAAGCGCTGTCACTAGCAGTCCTGCGTTCATAATCTATAGTCCAATTAATCACAAATTCTCCAACCCCGTTTGCATTAAAGGGGAGTTTTCCTTCTTCGTATGAGTTCAGCTTATTGCCAAGTTCTTGAAGATCAACCTCCAATAATCGGCGGAATAAACTGATGCCTTTCATATACGTTCTTAGAATTCTAGTTTGATTGTTTTTGGCTCCTGGCTTAAGGCCTTCAGCAAGTAACGCCATGCTTGTAATAACACTATCTTCAAACCTTATTCTGAGGCTGTGTGGTGCGTCACTCTCAACGAGCCTTAAATCATAAGCGTCAGTTACATGACTTAACCCAGACAACTGTTTCACTAGAGTAGTGTCACCAAATGCGAATTCTGCACCGAGACTTACATTTTGCCCTTCTATTGCAATGACGTTCCCTATATCCTCATACTCGCTGGTAGTTTTATTCCTAACCCAATAACTTGTATTTCTACCATATACACCCTCGATTCCGTACTCATGTCTATAGTAAGAAGGTTCCATAACATCAGGTTTAACAGCATAATGACCGTTAGTCTCGGCAGCAGTAAGTAAATCTTTATCATCACCTCTAGCACTTATAAATGCATCGTCAGATTCAATACCTAAACGCGTGGCCAAGAATTCAGAAGTTGCTTGGAATATTAGTTCAGTCTGCTTTGCTGTAGTCAACGCTCCAAGGCCAGTAAAAAATGAGCCGTATTCCTGCGGTACTTCCAATTCAAATAAGTTGCCTACGTTATGAGTTCGTATACAGTTTTGTACTAAATAAATTCCTTCATCTAATGTTTCTTCTACTCCCAAGAATGGCTTTAGTACACTAATTGGTGCACCAATAAACCTTACAGATGGATCTACGCCTGAAGTAATATTGACAGGATCGTGCCTTTTGTAGCCTACTTCTCGAAACTGTTCAGTAAACTGTTCTGTTATTCTTTCGCATTGTTGTAAGCCGACTGAGAAACTCATGAATATATTATACAATTATTACCTCATTAAGTAAAACACTTTAGCACTATAACACTAAGTCTTTGCCATCTGGCGTTTTCAAAACTCGGTCACCATTCTTATTAGTAGCGTAGCTTGTAGATTGGTTAGGCTTCAACTTTCCGCTCTTGATAACCAAATCTTTCAGAGCTTCCACGCCTTCATAGGCTTTAACACACATATTCATGTACCCGAGCCGATACGAGTACAAGTCGCCAACACTCATGAGTCGTCAGTCAGTGTCGCTATGAGCGCTATCAACTAGCTTTTTCAATGTATTTCTGCTTTCGTAATCATTTCGATTAGATTTACTGTCTAGGCAGCTGAAGCCAACGTAAACATTACGACCCCTTTTGGGCTTATCAAGGTAAAATTCAATCTTGGCAGCCTTTTTCAATGGTTCGGACAGCAGTGTAGTAAGTATTGCGTTTTTATGTTAGGAAAACAGTTATAATTATTGTATGACTAAAGATATCCCCGTCATTTATGTAGATATTGATGGTGTTTTGTTGGCTAATGAGTCTAACTTAGCCGAAGGTGCTGAGGATTTCATCAAGTACATCGCGGATAATTTTGAGGTTTACTGGCTTACTACTCACTGCATGCGCGGTGAGGCTGATTGGCCTGTCAAATACGTAAATCGTGCATCGGATGAAGACTTATCGCCATGGCTTCAGAAGTTTAAGCCCACAAAGTGGAGTTTGAAGAAAACAGAAGCTATAGACTTCTCTAGACCCTTTCTCTGGTATGACGATGACTGCTTTTCAGGAGAGAAAATTGATTTAGCTGAAAACAATGCTGCTGACTCGTGGATGCAAATTGAACTTCATAAATACAATGATCAAATGGTACATGAGCTTAAGATGCTAAAGTCGATAATAGAAGATGAGTAATAGAAAACTGGACACAATTGAATGGGTAGAATCTCATAACGGAGTAGATTTTAACTGCAAATTACAGATTGCAAAACATCCTGGTGATGACAGTTGGTCTTATCAAATTAAGCAGTGAGCTATTCTTAAAAACTAATAATCTTGAACCAGGTCTTAAGAAGGATTTATAGAAGCAGTTGCAAAACATGCTGCTAACAGATGAATCGATGAGTCTCGAAAAAGCTGTCCCAAGCTATATCAAATACACACTTCAAAACGGAACGAATTTTGAAAAAACATGTCTTGTTAGAAACTTAGATACCGAACTAGTTCTTGCAGACAGAAAACTGGTTAAAGTATAGGGTCCAAAACGGTATCAGAACTATTCAATTTTTGCTGATTTCTCTAAGTTGTGTCTCATGCAAAGCAGTCTTACATTTCTTGAAGACAGACTAGTTCCGCCCTTCGAGAACGGCAAGTCGTGATCAAAGTGGAGGTTATCTTTAGCAGGGCAAAGAACGCATTTGCCTTTATCTCGTTTCCAAACCTCTTTCTTAACTTCACTTGGAATTATTCTCGTATGATCAATATCTTGATCGGAGGTATCTGCATTAATCTCTTGGTCCTTAGACAGTCGAAGAATGAATCTATAAACATTACGACCATTGTCAAAAACTATCTTGTAGTCAATAAGATCGAATACTCCTTTTAACGACCACACACCGGGAAGTATTTTCTCATAGATTTTGACTAGTTCTGGCTTTCTTGAGCCAGCTTTATAGTCATCTACTGCTTTAATAAAGTGACCGTTTTGAGTCAGTTTTCCTGATGGCAATTCTTGGACTTGATCATCGAACTTTGGATTATGATTATACGATCTGCGAGGGGTGTCATGGCCTTCGTATTCAACTGTCACTCCATCATCATGAATTCGATCGTTGTACGGTGCATTTGACCTCTGTGACATCAATACAACAGAATATTTGCTGTTTAGCCTGTAATTCATGCCTCGCTGTAAATTTTGCACGTTTTCAAGATCGCAAATCTCTCGATATGTGATTACATCGTCTCTACTAGCAATATTCATAGTCATACAGGTCACCTTTGGTGATCAACTTGGCTGGGGTGGAGGGATTCGAACCCCCGAATGCTGGTACCAGAAACCAGTGCCTTACCACTTGGCGACACCCCAATAACGGAGGTAATTGTATCAGATGTGTTACTATGAAGCTAGAAATAGGATATAAAAAATGAAGAAAATATTGTTTAGCAACGCTCGATCTATTGAGTTATCTGAAATTGATAGTGAACGCAAAGGCTCTTGGGTTCAATTAATAGAGCCAACCGACGAAGAAGTCGAGGAATGTGCAAATAAATATAATCTGAACGTAGACCTGCTAAACGACGGCCTTGACCTATATGAGTCCCCGCGTGTGGAACGTGACGGGGATAATGTATATGTTTTTGTAAGATTTTATCACCCTAATAACGGGGCAATTAACGCAACTGAACCGATGCTACTTGTATATACCCCAAATTATTTAATTACCTTAACTCGTAAAAATAATGCCGTGATAGACCGAATGAGTACGGCAAAT
>JBFJNW010000070.1:0-4380 GCA_041617975.1 Saccharimonadales bacterium (SeqCode) | reverse complement strand
TGTATAGTAATGAGGGCATATGAGGAACATCCAGATTCTGGTCCCCCCCAAAAAACATTAGAAATTGCAGATGCTAAACAGATACCAGGGCAACAAAAATTGGATTTAGAATTCTTAATGAAGTCGTTCGTGACCACATCTTAATAGTTTGATAAAATAGTGCAGTTGTTTATGCCATCTTAGCTCAGGGGTAGAGCACTTCCATGGTAAGGAAGGGGTCTCGGGTTCAAATCCCGAAGATGGCTCCAAAACTTTCCATAATTACTATTGCATGTTATAATTATATAAATTTAAGGAATATATTCATGGCTAAAAAAGGCGACAAAAGGAAAATAATTGGACTTGTCAGTGAAGAAACTGGACATAGGCATTATTACACCGTTAAGAATACAATGAATACACCTGACAAATTGGAGCTCAAGAAGTATGATCCAGTTGCAAGGAAGCATGTATTGTATGTAGAAACCAAGAAAAATCTTGGACGTAACGAAGTTAAACCTAAAAAATAGTTTATTGTTTGTTTGAAATATCAAGCAACGTATTAATAAGCTCAGCGTGGCTCCAAACAAGTGGGGTCACGCTTTTTATTTCACCAGTTGAGGGATCTATTTGCTCTGAGAGCATCCCACTTGGAAGAGTGTGATCAAGAGTCCATTCAACATGCTTCTTAGCGCTCTCAACGTCTCCGAGTTGCACTTGAAGTTGCGCTAGCCACAATGTAGTGACAAACCAAGGGTTTCCGTAGTAAGGAGGCTTAGATTCAAAATAACGATCGTGTTCATAACGCGGGAGTCCACCACTTGGAGACTTGTCTAATAGGGTTTCTTTAAGTGTATTGATAGTTTTAAGCACAGGCTCGTGTGTATTCTGGTCTTCTACGGCGAACATCGCCATTCCATACAAACTGGATACATCAATTGTGTCATCTATACCTAGAGACCCATCTGCATGTAATAAGATGCCTTTTCTATAAGTTTCTTTAGAAATGTTATATAAAGATGCGAAGCCTTTGCTCATACTCTCAGCAGCTGCCGTCCATTTTGATTGGCTTTCAGAATCTTTAACTAACTTGGCTATTTCACTTGCAGCTAACAATGCTCCATATACAATTGCAACTGTATAAGTATTAGTTAGGAACTTTTCTTCCCATAAATCGTAACTGGCATGCGGTAATTTGGTAGATTCGTCAACAAATTGAGACATGAAGTTTGATGCTGGCTTAATTAGTTTTTCATAATATGCAGATATAAACGCCGTGTCTTTAGAGTGTCGCAAGTATTCATACATCATGTAGACCATGATTGCAGTCTCGTCTTCTTGAATCGCAAGCTCTGTATGATGATTGTGCACCAATGGATGCCAAGTACTGCCAACAGCACCGTCAGGCTGGTATTTGTGCATTAAATAACCATCTTCAGTTATGACTTTTGAGCAAAACTCAAAGAATTTCTTAGGCTCGTCTGTGTAACCGAGTCTTATTAACGGCCACATTGCGAACGCTCCATCGCGTGGCCAAACGTAGCTATAATAGTCTCTTCCATAGTTATATATCGAGGAATCACAAGATGCGATAATGCCACCATTATGATCAGTGTGGGCTTTAATAATAAGTAACGACTTTTGAGCAATTGATTTATCTCTTGGAGATAAATTTGATAATTTTTGCTGTGCAACACCAAGCCATTTGCTCCAATGTTGCAGTGTAGAGTTTCGATAACCCTCAACTCCATTTTCTAAAATATTATTATGGATTAGTTCTGCTGATTTTTGTGTATCTCCAACTGCCAGCCAGTAGTCAAATGAGTAGGACTCACGTTCTTCAAGACTGGTCTTAAATCGCATTACTGAATCAACTCCACCATGTTCAACTGCGCTACCACTCAGTTCTCCGTCTTCAGCATCTTTGTAGGTTCCTTCTTTGCCTTCGATGCCGTGATTTCCTACCGCATATTGGTCAAAGCTATCACCAGCTTGGTCTTTCCCTGAGGCAATAATACAAACTCTACCTTTGTAATCAAATATATAATTTCCAGTTGGGACATACATTGCAGTATCAGCTCGGCCATCTCTAGATATTTCAAATACTTGATGCATGAAAATTCGTATTTCGCGTTTTCCTGTAGTCAGTGAAGTAACTCGCATTCTGCGGATAAATACAGTATCTTTGTTGTCAACAAAATCTTCCGTTTGTAAATGAATCCCAAGTTGATCATTGGTATAAGACACATGAGCAATCAGTGCATCATCCCTAAAATCAACAGAAACACTCCAAGGATCATCGCTAACCCAAGAGAATTCTCCATCTACCCAAATACCAATTTTATGTTGATTATTTCTTGAAGTTGTTAGGTTCTCTAGACCAACATACGGAAAATAAAAATCATGAACATGGCCGACTTCGTCTAATCCGACAGTTAATTTACCATTACCTAAAATTGCATGACGAGCCATTAAACGTCATATCCCATTACGCTTAGTCTAAATTTAAGATCGTGGAATGCATTCATAAAGGTTATGTGTGCCTCATAAGGAGTCTCGTAAGGACTGAAATATGCATGAATGTCGCCGTCATTAAACCATTTAGTACACATATAATAGAAATGATCAGAAGTTTGTAGTTTTCTCCAGTCTTCAATTAAAGTTAAGTCTCCAGATTCTAATATAGGGGTCTCTAGTTCGTATAATCCGGTAATGGCTTCATGCTGCATAGGGTTTCCTAGCCAAGCCGAAAGATCACGCTCTGTGTCTGCCCAGGTGGTCGTATAAGGTGTATCGATTTTATCAACTGCTTCATAGGATTCAGCAGCCTGAGTTAGAGTCATAAATGTATGGTTTTCGTTTTCTAGCCAGTGAGCAGGCAAGTGCCTTAAAAAGTGGAAAATTCCACTTTCATCCCATTGATGCTCACCAAATGTTTCGTAGTCCATAAACAAGTTAAATACTTGAGCATCGCCAGTTTCACTTAACCAATGAGTAAATTTATCAGCAGTCAGTGGCCATTCTTTCCAGTTTTGGTCGCCAAACCTAAATGCTATGTCATCACTCAACTTATAATTTTTCATAAGTAGCCTAATGCTGTTAGTGTGAGTAGGCTGATAAACAAAATTTGGACTTCTCCAGCCAAGAATAGGATCCCAGCCCTCAGAAATCACTGCTTTGTAGCCTTCATTGTCGGCCCAGTAGGCAAGATCGTTGTTATAACTTAGCTCGGTGTTCCTAAATGCCGTAGGAGTGTAGTTAAATAACTCCTGAATTTTTTCTTTGTGCATTTGTACTTGCATATTGAACTCGAATTGAGAATAAAAGAACGCAAGGCTGTGGTGATAGGTTTCACCTACAAATTCAACACGACCAGTTTGAGCTAATTCTTGGAAGGATTTCAAAGCTTTTGGTGACCAAGCTTGAAGTTGATCCAAAAGCGTCCCCGTCATCGATAAACTAATACAAAACTCAGGGTGCTTGTCGAGTAATTCTTTTAAGATTTTGTTAGTGCTTAGGTATGATTTTTCTGCTACTTTATGAAGGATTTTTTCGTTACTTCTTCTGTCGTCATAGGGCGCATCAAAGTAATCATGTCGATTACCGGCGTCAAAAATTGTATAGTTTCTGACACGGTATGGTTGGTGTACGTGCATATATAGCACTATTGCTTTTTTCATGCTGAAACCGCCGCTAGATGCCTTCGATATATTGTAAATAACTGATCTGCAGCTTTTTTCCAACTTATTGAGTTATATTCCAGCAATGCATTGTCATGAAGTTCATGTTGTAGAGCGCTGCTTCTTACTACAGCTGTCATTTGATTCGCCATTTCGTCTATATCCCAGAAATCAACTTTCAAACAATTACGAATTACTTCAGAAACACCCGATTGCTTGCTAATCAGTGCAGGGGTTCCGTAGCCTATTGCTTCTAACGGCGTGAGACCAAAAGGTTCAGAGATAGAAGGCATTACAAACAAATCACCAATTGAATAAGCATCTCTCCAGGGTTTGCCTCTTTGGAATCCAGTAAATATAACGTTTCTACTAATTCCAAGTGCTGCAGCTTGCTCGATTAGCTCATACTCTAGCTCGCCACTACCGACTATCAGCAGCAATGATTTAGGTTCTCTTGTCACAACTTGAGAGAAAGCCTGCAACAAATTACTCAATCCTTTTTGAACAGTAAGTCTACCTATACTGACAATAACCTTATAGCCATGCTTTTTCATTTCCGTAAGGTAACTGTAAGAATTTGTGTCATCAAGCGGCTCAACTGCTGTTCTGTCCATGCTGTTGTGGACTACTTCTATTTTATCTTCGGGAATATCGTAATCTCGCATAATAGTTCGTTTAGTGTGATGACTTACAGCAATAATTTGATCTGCTAAATGTAGGG
>JBFJNW010000069.1:0-4411 GCA_041617975.1 Saccharimonadales bacterium (SeqCode) | reverse complement strand
TTGTCATAATTTTCAATAATAAAAAGGTAAACCTCCTTAGTTAAGCCAGTAGAGCTTACCGCACGAGGATCCAACATATTATATTTGCCGGACATCTGTACTTTACGATAACTGTTCCACTGCTGCTTTGAAATTGTAGTCATTGTAACTCCTCCGAAAATTGTCGTAATCTTTTAACTATTTTAGCTCCAACAGAATCTTCCTCATCATCCCACTCGTCCTCATCAGAATCGTACCAATCGTCATCTTCGTCGTCGTCATCATCATACGGATCATCTTCTGGCGGCGGATAGACCGAGGAAGTGATATCTTCAACGTAGTCTGACAGAACTAAGTAGCCACAGCACCTTAACTTCTGACAACCACTATCTAGTGGCACAGAGACAACGTCCTTTGGATTAACTTTTACCAAAACAATCCTATCGTCACCGTTAGCGAACGATTTGGCATATTCAATTGTACCGGCATGTAATCCATAACTACATCCTTCTCGGCGGTTATCGTCGACATACCATCGTTCAACTTGAACACACTTACCTATCGAATTATCGAGAAATTCACCAGAGGGACTGGCAGTTTTACTCATATAGTTATGTCTAACAGCTTTGTAGGCCAAAAAGCAGCCATCCGGTGTAATTGGCAAAGCACGATGTTGTAAAAAATCATATAGTTCCATAATCGATGTACGACTTGGATTTAGAAACAAGTTTTCGAGAAAATTGACTAAAGGCGCCGCAGGTATATTTTCTTCGATCATCTTCACTATTCTATTCGTAAGTGAATTATTTACTGCTATAGTCTTGTAAAATAGAACACCATCTCTAATGGAAATATCATTGTGAACAAAAGTCTCTGTCTTTTTCTTAAAATCTAGTAGAGAGATTAACTGGGCTTCATCAGTATCTTCTGATAAGACCTCGTCGAAGACTCGTTTAAAATTTTCGCTCGTATTGGAAATTTGATAGTTTTTTCCACCCAAAAATACCGTCAAAATGCCCTTGTCACTATAAATGTATGGGACCATACCTCTATCCTTTGCTATTAACGTAGTCAAGTATTGTTTGAAGTTTTTTACCGTACAAATCACATTTAGCGACAAATTGAAGCATAGGAAAACGCCGCAGGAATTGATTGTCAAGTGCTATCAAATTATCGTCTGGCTCAATCTTAACATTTATGTTATGATATGGTGCTAAAAACTCAGCCTTATCCATCTCCTTTTGGTCAAATACAGGTATACTAGACAGATACTTTTGAATGTATTCGTTTGTACTCCCTTTTAATTTTTGAACAAATTCCAAGTGATTTAAGTGTGTCCTTTGGAATTTTCGATATTGTTCGTATTGGGGCCAATCGACCTGGTTTTGGTGGGTTAAATATTGTTCCACGGGAATCCAGTTGCGATATTTGGAAAAACGATCCAATTGGGCACGTCTAACGGCATAAACAGAAATGTCAAACAACCAGCATAGTTCTTTGACGTTAATTGATCGGCCATTTTTTGTAAAAGTTTCATATCTATCAAAGCCTACATAATAGTAGACTCCATCTTTAATATTTATTTGTTCTTCAATCCAATAACGCGCATCATAATAGCGTTGATTTGAATCTTGACTACCAGATGGATCGTAGATTAGAACAGGCAAGTAAATTTTAGCACCGCCAGTAGACTTACGTACTACTTTAGGTAATGTGCTAACTTTAATTACCTTGGCTGAAAAACCATAGTCAAAGATAAGGGTATCAACAGCTTCCTGTGTGAGAATATATGATGTTTTCCGAGATTCCCTCTTGATATATTGAGATACTCGCTTGGCGCCACCTCTAGTATCATCGACGAAGAAGACTTCACTAGAAGTAATGGGGATTAATGTGGCATTTGTTGGTCTTTTGCATGCATTTTTGTAGCTATCGTATTCAATTTTACGACACGGACATTTAATTTGACCTTGAAGATCTTTACCGTTGTATTTTAATTCCCTAAAACCAAACGTATCAAACAAAGAACCAAGCTCAGATTTTAAGTCTTTATATATTAAGCAGGCTTTCCAAAAACTTCCAGCTTGATCAATTCTACCTTTGTATGAGGGTATGAGTGCCGACTTGACTTCATCCAGTCTTTCGACAATGTGTTTTTTAACATCATCGGTGTATTCCAAAGATTCTCTAGATGGTGTTGGTTTCAACTCACCAATATCAAAATAGAGATGTACACCCAGACCAAGTAAATTCCGATAGTCACTCGAAAATTGCCACTTGTCAATCTTATAACCTACATTTGCCATTACAGCATAAGAATCGCCACCAGAAACACCCCAGCTATCACCAGAAAAATAATAGTCACACGGTTCAAATTCCAATGCGTCTATGCCAACGATCTCTGGTTTAACTTGAAAGAATCTGTAGGCTTGCCGAACTTTATCAGCGAACGCGCTGAAATCTTCAGACTTAACAATAAAGGATATTTCTGTGCCGTTTAGTTCATTCGTCTCGGTTTCGGGGAATTCGTTTAGTTCTGGACAACCACTCTCACCCAAAGCTATGACATATGTTCTCTTGACTCCATCGATATATGTCACTACAGAGAAGTTATCGCAGTAAGTAAATGGGGTTTTGCTGCCAAGCCCAAAAAAACCACCTTCGTCATTAGTCTGTCGTTTGTCTGATGCGAGATAATTCAGGTAAACGTTGTAGATTGTCTCTGGGGGCATGGAACAGCCAAAATCACGTACCCGAAAATAAGGGTCAAGCGTGTTGGGAAGTTTGACGAGGAATGGGACTTCAGACTTGCCGGCGCGAACGTGTCCTTCGTAGGCATTCGTGCCAAGCTCGCGAAGAATTGCCAAGATTGAGTCGCTATAAAGTCTTGCGAGAATATCAAACGAGAAGCGATTTAACTCGATACCGCATTGGCGACTAGAGACATTTTTCTGGACAGAAAGTGGTTTTTCAGTAATTTTCATGGCTGTGGCACTTAAAATATTTGATTGTCTGCACTATTTGCATTGTAGCATAGCTGCGTTAGCCGTCAATAGCCTATTTTTTATTTTTTCTGGCTTGACAGCAATGAGTCACGCAATTGAAAAATAACGGACCTAAGTATTTTAATTTCCTTGCCGGCATCTCCGTTAGCTAAGTCGCATGTAGCTATGTATGCCGCCAAAAGCATTCTACGATCTTTTTCGGAGAGATTTCCAAGTGTTTGTTCAAATTGGTTGAAGCCTATGGCACCTATTGGTCCCAACCTACAACAATAACTCGCCAATTTATCTGTCATAAATAGAAATACACAAGGCAAAAAGAAGAAGAACAACTGCGGCAAATATGCTGATAAGATTAGCAACTAAAGTCACTTTACAAAATCCTTCAAAAGATTTCGTGTCATATCAATTGTTTCTATGGGATATCCCGCCTGGTATAGTATGCCATGTGTCAACTCAATATCCTCTTGAGAAAGTGTCCCTTTGCCGAGTTCTTTTGCCAACTTTTCTGGGGAACCTGTAATTGCCAAACCCTGTCTTATTGCATCTTTCTTATTTTGGTAGCATTTTCCCTTTGAACCAAATTTCCAGCCCTTCTCACCACTGTCAAGTGTACATTTCATTAATGGCATCCTAAATAACACTGTTTTAAGGTGTTCTCCAACAGGGTTAAATCCTTTTTTTCAAGCGATTCTTTGATTGATTTTTTCAGTTCGTATAACTCTTGTAGAGCTTGCTTATGATGTTCTGCGGCCATCTTCAAGTCTAAATAACGACCTACTACTTGGTCTTTATCATCATAGATTGTATAGCCTCGCTCAAAGAATTTGAGTGACCAAGGGTCCTTAAGTTTCATCTAATCATAATCGATTCTAAAAGTGATGGCATTGTTGTTACTACTTTTATCTGTTCATCTTCCTTAAATCGCCAGTACATTCCATTAGAGAGTTGTATCGCGTTCACCATGCGAATATCGTCCTCTGCCAGAATGCGAATGGCTTTAATTTTTATGAAAAAAGATTCTCTGAATTCGAAAATCACGCCCGATTGAATCCGTTCAAATGTCACGCTGCAACTTTCTTTATTTGGAGTTTTATTGCCTGTAGATCCATCCCGACGGCGCGACATACAAGCAGTACCGTACGAAACTGAGGCCGTTTAGTCTGCCCATAATAAAGATTGGAAATACACGATGGACTAAGACCGGCTTGCCGCGCCATTTCCGCAATAGACCAACTATGTACTGCATCACAAATCTCGAACGCCTCATCGAGAATTTCTTTTTGAGTTCGTTCCCACTTTTGTAGATAACGGGCCATCTTATCCCCTCCATTCTAAAATATAAACTTCGCCATCATAATAGAGCACTAATAAATCTTGAATTGGTATTATTTTCATTTAACACCCATATTTTTTAATGACCTAACAAT
>JBFJNW010000068.1:0-4437 GCA_041617975.1 Saccharimonadales bacterium (SeqCode) | reverse complement strand
GATTTATGCCGAAATTATATAGGGCTTGATATGTTTCGCCACTTTCAAATGTAGTTCCATTTAAGACTATTTCTAGTCCAAATATAAAAAAGAAAGCAAGAGGAGCGCCAACAGTTGCTATATAAGCAAGTTGTGAGCTAGCTATGTGACCCTTTACAGCTTCTTTAGTGGCCTTAACGAAGCCTTTTGTTTTTTGTTCGTTGTACATTTGATGGCTTAGAGGTATCTTTTTATAATAAAAAAAAGCAATCAGCGTGGATTGGATCATGTAAGTCAAGATTACATCTGCAACAGATGCTGATCCTGTGATGTATAAAAATAAGACGAAGAGATTCGCGAAAACAAGAGAAGCGAAATCTAGAGGGCTTAGTTTATTGTTGTTTTGTGACATTAGTATTAGTGTAGCGTATTTACGAATTAATATATAAGGGCCTGGAAATATTTCGACATATCTGTTAAAGTAGCACTCTATGCAGATAAAAGTAACTAATCAATCACCCACTGAAACTTCGCTCAGTATTATTGCGAAACCAGAAGAGCTAGTACCTATTAAAGATCTTGTAGTCAGGGCTCTTGGTTCTAAAGTAAAAATAGCCGGATTCCGTGAAGGCAAGGCTCCAATCAATGTTATAGAAAAAAACATTGATCCCCAGCAGCTTCAGCAGTCATTTTTAGAGGAAGCGATAAATCAAATTTATCCTCAGGCCGTTCAGCAGCAAAAAATTCGACCCGTTGCTCCTCCTGAAGTACAAATCAAAAAATTTGTTCCTTTTACGACTTTAGAGTTTGAAGTAAAAGTAGCTACTGTAAATGAGGTCAAACTCGCGGACTATAAAAAGATTAAAATGCCCAGGACTGATGAAAAGGTAACTTCTAAAGAAGTTAATGAAGTCATAGAAAACTTACGAGAGCGCCTGGCTGAAGGCAAAGATGTCGAGCGAGCCGCAAAAGACGGTGATAAAGTATGGATCGATTTTAAAGGCACTGATTCAAAAGATCAGCCAATTGAAGGTGCAGACGGAAAAGATTACCCACTAGTTATTGGAAGCGAAACTTTTATTCCTGGATTTGAAGAAAATTTAGTTGGAGCTAAGGCTGGTGACGATAAAAAGTTCACTCTAACCTTCCCTAAAGATTACGGATCAAAACAACTTGCTAACAAAAAAGTTACATTTGCAGTTAATGTTACTAAAGTGCAAGAAGTTATTAAGCCGCAGGCTGATGATGAATTTGCTAAGAAGACCGGACCATTTGAAACACTCGACCAATTAAAGACTGACGTAAAAAAGCAACTGCAAAACGAGAAAGATCAACAATCAGGACTTAAGTACGAATCTGAGCTAGTTAAAAAAATAACAGAAAAAAGCAAAGTAGAAATTCCGTCAGTCCTAATTGATGATGCTGTAAATAGATTAATTAACGAACACAAGCAGAATCTAACTTATCGTGGACAGACTTATCGAGAATTTTTAGATCAGGCAGGGCAAACAGAAGAAGAGTTTAAAGAATCACTAAAACCAAGTGCCGAAGAACGAGTAAAGGCAAGTTTAGTACTTAGCGAAGTTGCAGAAAAAGAAGATCTTAAAGTAACACCGGAAGAGCTAGAAACTCGCGTGCAAGCAATGAAGTCCCAGTACAAAGATCCGCAGATGCAAACAGATCTTGAAAAGCCAGAAGTGCGTCGTGATATAGCAATGAGAATGTTAAGTGAAAAGACCGTTGCTAGGCTTGCTGAGTACGCACAAGCAAAATAACGATATGAATGAAACAATTAGCGTAAGAGAATCTTTTGATAATTTTGTACATAATAGGTATGACAAAAATGGAGAAAGGTCAGCTAAAAACGGAGTTTTTTTGTTAGCAAGTGGTTTAGTCCTGGATGCCATAGATTATGAGGGCGTAGGTGATTTTATGAGCGATACGGCTCAACCAGTACTTTATGTATTAGGTGCTGTCTCGTTAGGCTTTTCGGTTTTGACATTACGTGACAGAATGAGATTTGTCAGACAAAATATTGGAAAACTACCCGAGGAGCACCATGGGACGAATTAATGAAATATTATATATTGACCCTGAAGCCCCCGCATCACGCTTAGAGATGCGTACGGCTCAATTCATCGGTCCGTTTATTAGACCTTTAATAAACCTTGCTTCGACAGCACCAAATGAAGTCGAGGATGTGACCGACAATGACACTAATGAAGCCCATGCAGATACAACCATACATAATCCAGTCCACAGAGAATTAGGACAGCATGCATTTTTTGGAATTTCTCCAGGAACTGGGTTAGCTGCCACTAATAGACCAAGAAAAAACTAGCACTCTATATTGACGAGTGCCAATTTCAAATATATACTTGAACTAGATAATCAAGGAATTTTATGAGCACACTTATACCTACAGTCATCGAACAAGAAGGTCGCAGCGAGCGAGCTTATGATATATATTCGCGTTTACTTAAAGACAGAATTATATTCTTGGGTGATCAAGTCAACGAACATACTGCAAACTTAGTTGTTGCTCAACTTTTATTTCTAGACAACCAGGCACCTGATAAAGATATATATTTATATATAAATAGTCCTGGTGGTAGTGTGTATGACGCATTAGCTATGTATGACACTATGAATTTTGTGAAAAGTGACGTTGCAACTGTAGGCATCGGAGTGCAAGCTTCTGCTGCAGCGTTCTTGCTAAGTAGTGGCGCTAAGGGCAAGAGGTCATTGCTGCCTCACGCTACAGTAATGGTGCATCAGCCATCAAGCGGCACTAGAGGAAAAGTAACGGACCAGGAAATTGATCTTCGCGAATCTCTGCGTCTTAAAAAATTACTAGAAGACATTATGGCTAAAAACACAGGTCAAAAACCAGCAAAGATCCATGAAGACATGGAGCGAGATAAATGGCTAACCGCCGACGAAGCAGTTGAATACGGTATAGCAGATCAAGTGATCAAATCTCTCCCTGCCAAAAAGTAATATATAAACTTGACTCTGAACTAGTCTTGGTGCAAAATGGTATATTAAGAAGTAGTGTACTTAGGGCATATTCCTTGATGATCAGAAGGAATATCAAACACCTCTAATGTAGTTTTCTTCAGGCAAACTCTAAAATATCACCACAATTAATTACAGGGGAGCTATATATTTATGGCTAAAAACGCTAGTAACAGTGTCACTAAGCGCACGTATTTTTCAGAAGTCGACGACGTGCTCGACCTACCAAATTTGGTAGATCATCAAAACCGATCATTCCAGTGGTTTGTCGAGGAAGGGCTAGGTGAGTTACTCGCTGAAGTCAGCCCTATTGACGATTACACAGGGACGAAACTTTCAATTCGATTCAAAGATTATCGTTTTGAAGATCCTAAAATGAGCGAAAACGACGCTCGTGAAAATAATGTATCTTTTGAAGCTCCACTAAAAGCTACAGTAGAACTCACAAACAAAGTTACCGGCGAAGTAAAAGAACAAGAAATATACCTTGGTGATTATCCATGGATGACAGAACGTGGAACATTCGTAATAAACGGCGCAGAGCGTGTCGTTGTTTCGCAGCTTATTCGTTCTGCCGGTGTATTTTTCCTTTCTGATAAATCATCTGGTGACGCACAGTATGGCGCAAAGGTTATACCTGGTCGTGGTGCATGGCTTGAATTTGAAACAGCTAATAATAACGGCTTGTTTGTTAAGATTGACCGTAAGCGAAAAATTCCAGTAACTACATTACTGCGTGCTCTTGGAATGAGTGACGCACAAATGAAAGATGCGTTTAAGCATGTTGACTCTGGAAAAATTAACTATCTTGATGCAACTCTTGAGAAAGACACAGCTAAAGGTGTAAACGAATCACTAATCGAAGTCTATCGAAGACTTCGACCTGGTGATCTTGCGACTGTAGACAACGCTCGAAGCCTGATCGAGAATATGTTCTATAACTTTAAGCGATTTGATTTTAGCCGGGTTGGACGATACAAGATCAATAAGCGACTTAATCTTGACGTTCCAAACACAATTGAAAACCGAATTATGCGAATTGACGACCTTGTTGCAATTATTGCAGAGGTAATTCGACTTAATAACACAAAAGAACCTGCAGACGACATTGACTCACTTGCAAACCGAAGAGTTAAGTTGGTAGGCGAGCTCGTACAACGCCAGTTCCGAATTGGACTGCTTCGAATGGAACGAAATACCAAAGATCGAATGAGTATGAGCGAAATCGAAACTGTAACTCCTGGACAGCTAATTAACGCTCGACCTATTGTTGCTGCAGTGCGAGAATTCTTTGCTAGCTCACAGCTATCACAGTTCATGGATCAGATTAACCCACTTAGCGAACTAGCTCACAAGCGACGACTAAGCTCTATGGGTCCTGGTGGGCTTTCCCGAGAACGTGCAGGATTTGAAGTGCGCGACGCACACGCGACTCACTAT
>JBFJNW010000067.1:0-4457 GCA_041617975.1 Saccharimonadales bacterium (SeqCode) | reverse complement strand
CTTACTTACATCAACAACTACCCTGACGTTTACCGATACTAATTTACAGCCAAGCACTGCCTTTACTTACACGGTTAGAGCTTTTGATGCAGTAAAAAACCTAAGTCAGCCAGCTACATTAAAAGTTACCACACCTGCTGCAACTACAGCTGATACGACGCCACCTTCTACTCCGACTGCATTAACAGCCACCGCGGTTAAGAACAATCAGGTTAACCTTAGCTGGAAAGCCTCGACCGACGATAGTGGATCTATAGTGTATGACATATACCGAGACGGAATATTGCTTTTTACGACCAACAGGACAAGCTTTGGAGACGGCAGCGTTCACCCTAATACCGAATATACTTATTTTGTAAGAGCAGTCGACTCGTCAAAGAATGTTAGCAGTCCAAGCAACTATGCAGTTATTGCGCCCAAGGAAAGCAGATTTAAGTCTAGATAGAAAATAATATTAAGAAAGAAACTATGCAACCAGAACAAAACAATTTAGACGATGATTCTCATACAAGTGAGACCAAGCCAACAATCGGCAACGAGTTTGAAAAAAAACAAAGACTAATAGCAAAAAAGAAAATACACATTGTTATTCTGGTGGCACTAATCTTTATAGCCGTGGCAGCCTTCGTGGGCGTAAAAAACAAAGACTATATAGAAGATTTAGTGAATGACAGCAATAATTCAACAGAGTTCCGAGAAGCTCTTGTAGAGGTTACGAAAGACGGTTTTAAACCTGCAGTTCTTGTGGTTGAACCCGGAACACAGATAACATGGCTGAATAGTGACACCGAGCCTCATTATATCGCTTCTAACCCATATCCAGATAAAAGCGACCACCCTGACTTAGATTCAGAAACTCCACTTGGTCCTGGAGGCACCTATACTTACAAAATAGGTGAACAAGGAGATGTCTATAACTATCATGATAGTTATAATCCGGAACTCAATGGATCTATAGTTGTAGAGTAGTTGGACCGAACTCAATACACACATAAAGCCAAGGAAAGCAAAATATACTTGACAAAATGAGTAATATGTGCTACAGTTGATACTAACAAACGTATTCTCTTAAGTTTCAGTTCGGCATATATGTGCTCGTAGTTGCTTAATAAGTCGCTACGCAGGACTAAAGCCATGTTGCAGATCACGAAAGTGATTACAGTATCGGGATAATAACCAAAACCAGGTGCTGCTAGGTAAAAGCCTAGCATATGACGTTACCCAAGAAACCATTCCATTGGTATTGATTACAGCGTAGGGTAGCAGATGCGGATAGAGCGTCGATTGTTTGCTAGACCAACAAAGCTAATCTGGGGAAACCTGGTGCAGCCTCTGGTTGGAACGGCGGCAGTTTGCGGATCACCGTCTGCGAGCACGTATATGCTGAAATGATCAACGCACAAACAACTTCCCGACATAAGAGCGGGCGAACACAAACTCAAAAACAAGACAAAAAGTCAGAGTCGTGCTCGTATCAGAAAGTAGTGTGCGTTAAGAGTTTAGTTTGACTGTGATGGATGTGCGCAGTATTTGGCCATAGGCTTCGCCCATAAGATAGCCTCACACCTTACGCATCCAAGAGAAAACGTTTAAGCACGACATTGTCGTGCTGTTTGTTTTTAAACAGAATCCTTAGTCGGATCTTTCGAAGTCCTGTAAAATTTTAAGATATTTTTTCTGAATTTGCTCAGGGACTTGCGGATGATCCAATTTGGATATACTGCCTTTATTTTTAATAATTTCAGTTATTTCGTCGAAGTAAAATCCTTCAAGCGTTGCAAGGAATATGTACGATGGATTCCAGGACTTGTGCATTCGGACAGCATCTCTAAGTACATAATCAGCGTTCAATCTGTACTTATATTTAACCTCTATAAGGTGAACTTTCTTAGTCTCGCGATTTATTACAGCAAAATCCGGTGCGCACCTTAAAGTTTCAATTAAGTCGCTTTCCTCTCCTGCCTGAACTAATTCTGGAATAATTTTTTCATAACCAAATTCAAGTACCGTAAATTCACCAGTTTCACGTAACATTTGCGCAAATATAGTCTCTGCAATTTTGCCCTTCACGAGTGAACGAGCAAAATCGATATGTTTCATGCTTATGATAATAACATCAATCAGAATTTCAATAATAAACAAATATAAAAAGTAAAACACCCTTCCAGCCGGAAAGGTGTTTTACTTGGTAGCGGGGGGAGGACTCGAACCTCCGACCTTGTGGTTATGAGCCACACGAGCTGCCGCTGCTCTACCCCGCGATATCGTTATGTAACGCAAGCCAAATATTAACAGGTGTGGGCCTCTATTGCAAGGGAAGACTAGGGTATAATAGAAGTGGAGGGAACGATGACAACGCAGAAGCACATTGCTCGAGTTCATCAAGAACTCAAAGAAGTAGGTGTTACGCCATACGGCTTTATGAAGCTGAGCACCCGTTATGTGCCAAACGTCATCGGTCTAGATGAACGAATTGGAGGAGCGGTTTATGGCTGGGCTCCTACGGGATCATCGATTCTTATCGCCACTGACCGCAGAATTATTTTTATTGATAGAAAGCCTTTCTTTACTTCTAGTGACGAGCTTACTTACGATGTCGTGTCTGGGGTTAAGATTCATACAGCAGGTCCATTTTGCACGGTGGTTCTTCACACCAGATTGCGCGATTTTAGATTAAAATACGTAAATGAAAATTGTGCAGCTATTTTTGTAAAATTCATAGAACAACGCAGGATAAATCCAGGAGTTTACGATCAGTCAGCCGGAAAGTTTAAGCACAAAGATGAGGCGCAGTCCGACGCCACGCCTGTAAAAAGCGAAGGTGCTGATACATTTATAAAATCACACAAGACTGGCGTGCTGTCTACTGTAAATAATGACAAGGCTCACAGTTCGGTTGTGCATTATATTTCTGACGAGCATGAAAACGTGTATCTTGTGACTACGCCAGACAGCCGTAAGGTGCAATACATTGCTAAAAACCCCAAGGTGTCACTAACAATTTTTGAACTTGATACTGAGATAACCGTGCGCATAGAGGGTTTTGCGACAATAGAGCAAGACGATATAAAGAAAAGAGATGTAATACTAGAACTTAGTAAATTAAAAACAGCGCAATACGAACAATTTACTCAGCACGTAAGCACTGAAAAAAAAGAATTAATTGTACTTAGGATTGAGCCGATTCGGACAGAACTGACCAATTATAGGAAGAAACATAATTGACAAATAGCAAAAAATATGTATAATTGTAGGTGTTGCTAGCAAAACAAACATTACAAAAATAAATGAAAGGTAAGTGAATAATAATGTCACTAAATCTCGCATTTGAGTTTGTTCCTACTCAGGATCAAAACATACTCAAAATAGATCGCATCTTAGGTCGATAATAAACAAAAAGCTCGGGACGCCGAGCTTTTTTAATTCTCTAGTTCAATAATTTGTTGAGGTAAGTACATTTGCAAGCCAAATGCTAGTCCGTCAATATAACCTTCGCTAAATACGCGGCGTGATGCAGGGTCAGACTCTCCTTCAAGCAACATGCGTCTACCAAGATTTAAGACTTTATAAAACTCAGCATTTTCCACCCTAAACTCAGCAAAATATTTACCGGCTACACTTGGTAGATCGCTGCCACGAGCATTAACTCCAAGAGTAGGGGATATCCTTATGGATTCGAGGCTCTTATAATCGGTAAAATCTTGAATTGGATAATCCTCAATCTGAAGCTCGTCTTTACTTCGATAAGAAGATCGTATCATTCTAGTGTAAGTCAAGCAGCCAATCATAAACATTAGCCCGCTATGACTGCCATCGGCAAAATCATCAATTTCAAGCTCGGTATAATACTCGTCACTTTTTCTACTTAAAAAATGAGTTTCTGATATATCGAAAAAATCTTTAACTAATTTATGTTTTTTCTTTATAAATGCACCCAATTTCAACAGATGGAAGTCATCAGAGTTGTCGCTAAAATCAAAATCAATCTAATGTCTAATGAGCTCAAGTTCTAGGGGATTTGGGACGACCACACCTCGCCAACTATCAGGCGTATTCATAATCAAAATTTGGTAGCAGGACCGAGATTTGAACTCGGGACCTCAGGCTTATGAGTCCTGCGCTCTAACCAACTGAGCTATCCTGCCACAACTATTTAACTTGTATGTACAGTGTACTTAGGCTTCAACTATTCGCAGATCTCTCGTTGGTGTAGAGCGCCTGCGCTGAAATGTATTTTGCAGCAAGCTGCCCCAACTGAGCTATCCTGCCAAATATAATTTATGGTTAAGTACAGGGGTAGAATATAACAGAAAAATGGTTACGTGTACAGGGTTTGAACGAGCTGTTATAATAAAGTTCTAGTATGAACGTAATTACTAGAACAAAAACCATGACGACCCTAGCCGGTCGTATTTTTTTGTCCAAAAAAGGAGCAATATGAGCGCAACAGAAACGTG
>JBFJNW010000066.1:0-4491 GCA_041617975.1 Saccharimonadales bacterium (SeqCode) | reverse complement strand
GCGTCTTTAAATATTCCGTCAGATTTAGTGTTGTTGAAGATGTCTAAAAATAACACGTCTGAAGTGCCGTCGTCGTTTGTTACGCAAGCGTAGAGGCCAGTTAACTCAATCTTAATTCCACACACTCTATAAAAAGAACCAAAATCATAAATTATGCTCCCAGCATTTTTAGTAATATCATAAACAACTACCTTGTTATTTATGGACATATATATTACGTCTTTAAACATATCGAAATTGTCCACGCCAGAACTAAGTAGTTTTTTACTGCCATTGGTAACATTTATTAAGTAAAGCTTGCCATCGACCAAGGCACATACATGATCTGATTTACAAAATGCAATATTATTTAATTCACCATTTATTTTGCTTAAGCTGTCATATTTAGACTCGTTAACTAGCGGATTAACGTATAGATTACCTTTTAATTCCAGAGGCTTTCCAGTCTCTAGATATTCTAAGCTAATTTCAAAATTCTTTTTCTTAATATCTTGCTGGTTTGAATAATATGCAACAACACTTTGATCGGATACGGTAACTGCAGTAAGATTTTCATCTTTAATTTTTGATGGAACTATCTCTTGAGTTAATATCTTTCCATCCTGAGATAGCAAGAAAACTTCTCCAGAATCAAGACTATATATCAAATAACCTCTTGCATTATGGTCTACCACTTCGTAATATTCATTGTTTTTTAAGAACGTCAACACCTGCGGATCCGTTAAACCATTGTCATTTAGAGTAAAGGCGGTGTGAGGCCCGTCACTATCGTATATTTTTGCAACAATTTTCCTTACGCCTTTGTTGTCAACATAGGACCCCTCAATAAATCCATCGATATCTACCTGTATTTGCTGAGAAAATGCCGGTGTACTTGCCGTAGCTTTTTTGTGCAACACCAAAGAACTTAACTTGCCCCCGCATACAGATGAAAAATAATCGTCACCAGAGGAATAAGAACAGTTATTCGGATTGCTTCCGACAAAGGTTTCTTTTTTGCCTTCTTCAAAGATCACATTTATGTTTTTTGAACGCAAAAAACCAGGAGTTTCCAATATGCCAAAATAACTACCTTTTTCATCAAAAACTAAACTAGAATACGATCCATTTTTTACTAATTTTTTATAACTTTTTTTGGATTCAACATTAACATCTTCTATGATGCCATCTTCTGAAAATATTTGTATGCTTCCAGTAAATTCAGACGGAAATGATATTTTGATAAATGAATGAGTACTCACGTAACTAAACGCAACCACAAAAACAAGCACTAAGATTGCGATAATGATTTTTCTTTTGGTTATGAACATATTCACCTTTAGTTTCCGTTAATTGACCAATGCCATGCTTCACTAGGTAAATTCTTCAAAGAAGTATTAGCCTCCTCATTCAAAAATATAAAGCATGCGTGAGACTGGCTACTGAAAGTTCTGCCATCACAGGTAAAATCAACAGCTGAACCCCTCTCATGATTAGATCTTCCGGGTATCGCTGTCGGAGGGCTGCATTGTCCCGCAGGTTTTTCATAAATAGCATAGTTGCTTGAGCCGCAATTTTTTTTACGCAATTCGATTTGCCTCTCGTAACTTCTCCACCCCCATCCACTAAGGTTTATTCCCCTTTCTTTTGCTAGATTAAGTACCCTGTCCAATTCGGCAGCTATACAAGGGTGAACCCTAATTCCTTGTACTATGATTGTTTCAGATTCTGGGACTGGCTCTTTAGGGCAGCCCGCCTCATCTAGCTGAATTGGTCCGCCCGACGATCCACAACTCGTAGAACTGCCAGAAGTATTGCCAGAAGGAGCCCCAGAACCATACTTTATAAGGTATTCTTGGGCTGCGGTAAATCTTGGCTGAAAGTTTTGACCAACTTCGTAGTCGTCTTGCCAAGCACTCACTGCTTCATCCAACTCCGTGGCGGCCAATAGGCGATCGAGTGCGTGGTCGTAGGGTCCACTTAGTTCTTGCCACATATACTCTAACTGTAGGCCAAGATCAGACTCGATAATGTTTTTTTCTTTGGCTAGCGCAAGTAACCCTTGCTTTCTCCCAAGGCTAGTCCATTGAACAATCCCATATCCCGGCTGTCCGGCAGGTCCATTTGGTGGGCTCGTTGTGAGAGGTTGAGGCATGTTGTTCATCTCTGACGACCAATTACTGGATCGATCAAACGGTTTGCTATACACCCATTTTCCACCGCGTAGACCCCCGCCTTCAACTATACGTGGATTAAAGTTACCTTCGTGATGAAGATTACCCATTGCTCCCGCTGCTTGAATTGCGGTCATATTTTTCCCAATTAAGTAGTTCCAAACTTTTGATTCATTGTCCGCCCCATCTAAAATTGTTCCGCAACTGGCCTGGTTGGCAGAATCTGGATCATAAAATGGGGTGTAAAGATACTTCCTGTCATTATTTGAAAGTGCCAACACTGGTTGAAATAATATTATTACCAAAATAGCTCCATACAACAAGCTTCTTAAAATATTTTTTGAGTATGTCATAAATCGATTATTCATTGGTGAAATATAAACTCGCTCCCTCGATTGCCGCCTGTTCTAGGAGACATGGATTAGTTTCAGTGTATTCATCAAAGCCAGTTACTTCATTTTCTTTTCTGGATGCTAGCCATTTTTCTCTGATCTCCCCACCTTCAGCACATGCTTCGTCCGTGATTTCTTTAGGGTCAATATCAAGCATAGGGTCAGTCAGAACGTAACCGTACTTAGGAATTCCAAATGGACTATCTCCAATTGGATCACCCTGTGCTCCGGCTTCTCCAGAATACAAGGTAGATAAGCTAAAAATCATCATTCCAAAGTTCTGAAACAAATTACCCATAAATGTATTGATTCTTGCAAGTATTTGATTACTTGAAGTCGGGATTAGCGCAAGAGCATGATTAGCGAACGATTCGCCATACTCTAGATCGGTTAACCTTTCTTTTAGTGGCAACTGACGGTATTCATACGCAAGTTGATCCTTATACTCACTTTCTATTGCGCTGGCTTCAGCCGAGCTAAGGAGCTGACCCCCCAGACCATATGGTTCTTGGGTGTCGTCTGTATAGCCTCCTTGCGCGAACTCATAAGCCACCATCTCTCCACCAGCCTCGAGCCCATCATACTTAACCCTGGCTGGACTTTCGTCAGATATTGGAAAAGGAAAAATAAGTTCGAAAAATCCTTGAATGAGCGACTGAGCTACGCCGGTTAGGTAGCTCATGAATGGCGTCCGTTCTATAACGTATCTTGCGCCATCGAGAATTGGTCTTAAAAACGCATCCGAAAGAGTGTTAAGGGCAAAATCAACCACACCAAGGGCACCTCTAACTACGGTTTTTGGTCGAATTCCTGCACATGTCCCTAAAACCGTAACACCCGGGTAGCACCTTCTGTAATTAGATAAAGCTGTGTTTATAGTTCCTCCCAAGACAGGATTGTCTCGCCATTCTTCTACAGCATATGTTCGGGCAACCTTTTTCTCGTTGCACACAAATTCACCATCAGGAATTGGATTGCCATTTGAGCATGTATAGTCGATGTCTTTAGATGCGTAGTCTTCTATATTTCCACTACCGTAACGAGCCTGATAAACTCTGCTGTCTTCGGCGCCCTGGAAGTCCTCATACACTGCTCCCATTTCTTGAAGACTGACTTGTCCATTCTTGAACTCATCATTAATTGTTCGCATGCCACTATAAAATTCAATGTATTGCGCGGCGTTTACCTGAGCAGCTAGCTTACTAAACCCATTGTCGTCCACGAATGTATCTGCTCTTTCAATCATGTCGATAACCTGAAGAGCAAAGTATATTTGCCCAGCCACAGGTATATAGGATGCAGCAGCCTTAGCAGACCCTTTATAAACACTTTCTTTCATGACCCGCTCAATAATTTCATCTACTACAATTTTGCTAAGTTTACGGTCAGGGCTTTTTGTGGTTCTTTCAATTAGATCATCTAGTTGCTCGGTGGTGAGTCTGGATCTATCTATCCCTTTGGATCTAGCATGCTCAGCACTACACTTACTTCCACTGCCCCCCGATAACAAACACTCCATTATAAATCCGTACTTTGGAGATATCGGAAAGACAAACCTATCTATAAACTTTTGTTTATATCGTAATCTAGTATCTGAAATTTTCTCGTCAAAATTATCTCTTTTTTCACATACAAAGAAACAGTACAGTTTTAGGCCATGTTTACGCTCGAGATATTTTCGCACTGACCTTCTTTGCAGAATCCCATCGTGTTTCATTTCGTCTTTTATTACGGCACGAAGCTGCCTGCCAAGATCTCGCTTTCCTCCAGTGTAATTTCCCGATTTGAATCTATCAAAATCATCAATATTAGAAAATGTGATTTTCCTCCCTGCTCGGTCTTTAAGAGTGAATCTATGAACGCCGCTTGTACTATCTGTGAGATTAGTTGATTCAACGGTAAATCCAAGTCGATCGAATATTTTCTGCTCTACCTTAACGTCCCTC
>JBFJNW010000065.1:0-4493 GCA_041617975.1 Saccharimonadales bacterium (SeqCode) | reverse complement strand
CACCGAGACAAAGTATCAATCAAAAAGTTGGCGTTTTGGGAGAAGTTTTCTCCAAGGATGGGAAGGCTCAAATGAATTTGCGAGATCATTTGAGCCTTTTTTATTTTCATAGATAAGGGTGTCTCTGGTGTTATACTGGTTTTAAGCATTGACGTGGCCTCACCACCCACCGAGCTTCGTAGGCGAGCAACAGAGGTACGATAACCAATGTCGCATAAGTAAAAGCACTCGGTGGAACCGTCCTTGGTAAAATCTAGGACCCGATGCACATAAGGTATTCCTTATGTGTTTTTTATTTAAAACAGGAGTCATATATGTCAGAACAACAAGATAATCTTCATGCGATGCGACACAGCTTGGCACATATTATGGCTACAGCAATTACCCGGTTATGGCCAGAGGTAAAACTTGGTATAGGCCCAGTTGTAGAAAATGGCTTTTATTATGATATTGATCTTGGGGACACGACTATCTCTGAAGATGACTTTGAGCGCATAGAATCTGAAATGAAGAAGGTGATTGAAGAGAAGCAGGAGTTTGTTGAGTCCGAAAAAGCAATTGACGAAGCAATAGATTGGGCAAAACAGGCAAGCCAACCTTACAAAGAAGAACTTTTAAATGACCTCAAGAGGGCGGGGACCACTGTTGCCGGCGACCTGGACGCATCAGAGCTAGGAACTATCACTAGCGGTGATAGTGCGGTGGAATCAGTTTCTTTTTACGCTAACGGGGATTTTACGGATTTATGCCGTGGCCCTCATGTCGAATCTACAAATAAAGTCGGAGCATTTAAGTTAATGCGAATCGCTGGTGCTTACTGGCGGGGAAGCGAAAAAAACGCCCAAATGCAAAGATTATATGGAGTAGCATTTAGCACTCCAAAGGAGTTAAGACAACACCTTGAAATGCTTGAGGAAGCAAAGAAGCGTGATCATCGTAAACTGGGCCAAGAGCTTGATTTGTTCGTTATTTCAGACCTTGTAGGCCCTGGATTGCCACTATTTACTCCTCGCGGAACAGTTCTTAGGAACGAATTAATTAAATTCTCTGAGGAATTACAGCGAGCTGGCGGTTATGAGGCAGTTTGGGCTCCGCATATGACTAGAACAGAACTTTATAAAGTATCTGGTCACTTCGATAAATATCCTGAAAGATTCGATGTAAGTAGCGTTGAATCAAGCGATACATTTATGATGAAGCCTATGAACTGTCCGCACGTAGCCCAAATTTATGCTTCACGCCCGCGAAGTTACCGTGATCTACCTCTTCGCTATATGGAAACTACTACAATGTACCGTGACGAAAAGAGCGGGGAATTGCACGGACTATCAAGGGTAAGGTCTCTAACCCAGGATGACTCTCATGCATTTGTGCGACATGATCAAATAGCCGATGAAATGAGATCTATAATTGGCATGGTAAAGGATATGTACGCTGTTCTTGATTTGCCGTTAAGTGTCGACCTGTCATTCCGTGATGATAGCGATAATTATTTTGGCGATCCAAAGGTCTGGGCAGAGGCTCAAAAAGTAATTGAAGAAGTGGCCAAGGAAGAGGAGCTGGATTATCGGATAGAGCCTGGTGAAGCCGCGTTTTACGGTCCAAAAATTGACATAATTGTTACAGATGCGCTTGGGCGTAAGTGGCAATGCGCAACCGTTCAGCTTGATTTTATTCAGCCAGAACGCTTCGAACTTGAGTACATAGGTGAAGATGGTGAAGCTAAGCGACCAGCTATGGTGCATAAGGCAATTCTTGGCTCAATCGAAAGATTTTTAAGTGTTTATATAGAACACACAGGCGGTAAGTTTCCTGTATGGCTTGCCCCTGAACAGATTAGAATCATTACCGTTAATCAAGAAGAAGAAACACTTAAATTCGCCAGTGATGTGCAGAGGGAGGCAACCGAACTGGGCCTCAGGGTAACAGTGGATAATGCCAATGAATCCGTTGGCAAAAAAATTAGAAATGCAGAGCTATATAAAGTTCCATACACAATAGTTCTTGGGGAAAAAGAGATAGAATCGGGTGTTGTGATGCCTCGAATCCGCAAAGACATAGAAGTAGAGTCACAACATGAAGCTCACAACGTAAGCGAATTTCTAAAGACCATAGTCAACGAAACAAAATCCAGAACCTTAAAATCATCGCTCTAATCAATGGATTTCAGGCAAAGAGTTGAAGAGCTAGTGTCACAAATTCCTCACGGAAAAGTCATGACATACGGGCAAATTGCAGCGATGTGCGGCAATCCAAGAGCTGCAAGGGTGGTTGGAGGAGTTGCTCATTATGGGGATTCAAAATTACCGTGGCACCGAGTTGTCAATAAAAGCGGTGGCACTGCAAGCGGGTATCCGGGTGGAAAAAGTGAGCATCAAAAATTATTAGAAAGCGAAGGAATTATTATTGATAATTTTCGTATAAAAAATATAGAGGAATATCAATGGCATCCAAAGTAAATCAATTAATAGTAATTGTTGGACCAACTGCAAGTGGAAAAACAAATCTAGCAGTCGAAATTGCTAAAAAATATAATGGCGAAGTAATATGTGCCGACTCCCGGACTATTTATAAAGAATTGAATATCGGGACTGCAAAACCAACTAAAACTGAAATGCAAGGTATCGAACACCACTTACTTGGTGTGGTCAGTCCGAACGAAACTTATAATGTCGCACAATTTAAAGAAGCCGCATTAGAAAAAATGGATCAAATTTGGAGCGCAGGCAAGTTACCAATTTTAGCTGGTGGAACAGGTCTTTATATAGATGCAGTTATTTTCGATTATAAATTTAATCTTCCATCCGACAGTAAGCTACGAAAAACTCTGCAAAATATGTCGATAACTGAACTTCAAGAAAAAATAAATAAAATGTCTATACCTATGCCTGAAAACAAAAATAATCCTCGTCATTTGATTCGGGCAATTGAAACAAAGGGTAAGCTGCCTAAAAAATCAAAAATGAAAGACAACACTTTAGTTATAGGGGTCGACATAGATCGAAAAGCCTTAAAGGGCCGGATAGCTAAGCGTGCTCAAAACATGATAGAGGATGGCTTAATTGAAGAAACAAGTATTTTAATAGAGAAATATGGTGAGGTTGAGGCGCTTAGGTCTACAAGCTATAGATCGGTTATGGCTTATTTAAATGGTGAGATTACCCAAAAAGAAATACCGGATTTGTTCATAAAAAACGATATGCAATTAGCTAAAAGACAAATGACTTGGCTTAGAAGGAACAAAAGTATTCATTGGATTTCAGAACAGATACAGGCAGTCGAGATTGTTGAATCATTTTTGCATAAATCTAAGTAGCTACTGAGTAGTAGTCTGTTACAATAGACCCATGATTGAGCAACTTTTTGGATCTAAGACACGAGTTAAGCTATTACACTTGTTCTATAGTAATCCCAACAGATCGTATTACGTGCGCGAAATTACTCGAAAAATTGACGAACAAATAAATTCTGTGCGCAGAGAGTTAGCAAACCTACTAAGTATTGGAATAATTAAATCCGACAATAACAATAATCGTTTATATTATGAAGTAAATCAAGCATTTGATTATCACGAACCCTTAACTCAAATTTTTGGTAAAGGAGTCGTGGTTGATAGCTCTAGTCCAGCTAAATCAGAGAATAAGAGCGAGCTACAAGAGCTCGGTAATGTAAAATTAGCATTCTATACAGGGCAATTTACAAGAGATGAGTCAGCAGGAGTCGATCTAGTGATTGTTGGAGATGTAAACAACACCCAAGTAGAGAAATACGTTGAATCCTTAGAGAAAAAAGAGGGCAAAGAAGTTCGATATGCTGTTATGACCATGGATGAATTTATTTACCGTAGACAAGTCAACGACCGATTTATTGGTTTGGTCGAAACAGCAAAAAAACAGCTTATCATCGACAAGGATTACATATATACTGATAAGCCAACAGAGAAGTCTGAGGCCAAAGAGCCTAAACCAAAGTCAAAGAAACCAAAGTCAAAGGAGTAGATAGTGGAAATTCAATATTATGGCGCCAACTGTATTCGAATTGTTTATAAGAAAAGTGCAGTGATAATCGATGATAACCTTGCTGAACTAGGTCTTGCATCAGCTACCAAAGAAGGTGACGTGCTACTTAGGACTTTCGGTGAGTTCACTCCTAAAAAGACACCTAAGATAATTATTGACGGTCCAGGAGAGTATGAAGTATCGAACATCAGTGTAAAAGCAATTGCCGCTCGAGCTCATATGGATGCTGAAAACGAACATACGGCCACAATGTATAAGATCGATATTGCTGACATAAGAGTAGCTGTTGTTGGACACATCTTCGCTGATCTATCAGAGCAACAACTTGAAGAAATGGGCACAATAGACGTTTTGATTGTTCCAATTGGTAACTCGGGATATACATTAGACGCTATCGGTGCAAGTAAAGTTATTCGTAAGTTTGAGCCAAAAATAGTAATTCCTACACACTACGCCGATAAGGAAGTTAAATAT
>JBFJNW010000064.1:0-4583 GCA_041617975.1 Saccharimonadales bacterium (SeqCode) | reverse complement strand
GTTACTAGTCTGCCAAGTTCTGTAAAGCGCTTTTCGTAGACGTCGTTTCTATATAGGCCAATAACTGCATGAGCAATAAGCCACAAGGGTAGTACTGCCAAAAAGGCATATAAATATTCTAGGGACGGTATTTGCTCAATAAGTGGGCGAGGATCGTATTTTACGCGTAAGATGTAGGCTACCGAAAAAGCTGCAATTAAGGCAAGAGCATCACCAGCAATTAGTATGAGTGCATAAAATATAGAAGCATTGTTCTTCATTACTCACCATTGTATCACCGGTGACACTTAATTTTGTGAATCAACCCAAATAAGGTTAAAATAAGCATTATCGTTATGCAAAGAGCTTTACACGTACTATTTTTTTCATCGATTACAGTCCTAAGTTTGGCAATGAGCTCTGTATTTTTTGTAGCTTTGCCTGCCCAGAAGAGCAATGCACTTAGCGGAACTTGTCCTAGCACAATAGACTTTTTACAACCTTTTCAAGGACAAACTCTTTATCACACCAAGGAAATTATCCTGGCTGGCAATGAACAAGTTAGATCGGTTAGATTTATTTATAATGGTCAAAGCATAGGACGTGGATTTAGAGAGCCAGAACCTGGTAGTGAGTGGCGCATGCCTTGGGATACAAGGTTTAGCCCTAACACTGACGGAACAAATAAACCCTTAGTTGCATCCATTACATTTGAAGATAACCAAACATGCACTACTGCGCCAAGACATGTTCAGATTACAAATACAGAGGCAAGAATACTAGACATTGTTGTAAATCCTCCGAGTTGGAATGGTCTTACAAATACTGTGGCTTATTTTAATGTCGACTATCCAAACAACACCACTGGAATAGATCTAAATAGATATGCAGATGTGCAATGGTCGGTGTTTGGAGTTGGCTCGGTGATTGCCCAGCCTTTTGGAGTCGGAAAGTATAATTCCGGACCGAGTAGTGGTAGCGGAATGTTAAAAGCAAAAGTATTTTATGGCGGACAGAATAAACTACGTGAAATTCCGTTAAGCGTAACATCACAAACCCAACAAATCACTCCTGATTCTGGCTCAACTACCACTAATGATGGACAAAGTTCTGGCGGTACGTCGACCAGCACTGATCAGGGTAGTACTACGGATAAGCCGACAGACACCCAAACAACTACACCAACAACTCAAAAAGAGCTAATTCAAAAGGCGTTTCAGTCAGACGCTAGTACACGTCAATGTATTTCTGACAAAATTGGAGCAGATACACTTAATAAAATAGAAGTTGAAGGCAGACGCCCAACAGCTGAACAATTTAAATTATTCTTAATCTGTTATTCTCGGCAAAAATATGTGCTTCCAAGCGTTATCGCGCCAGTAGCTCCAGAAAAAGTTAAGGAAATTAAAGAATCTAGCAAGATAAAACTTAATAAGCCAAGAAATGCACCGGTACTTAATTTGGAAAACGGATCATTTAAAGAGGCACTGGTGTTTTCTGGAACTGCTGAGCCTAATTCTGTAGTGCTTTTGTATGTGTTCTCTGAGCCGTTGGTACTTGCTACCACTGCAGACGATGACGGGAATTGGTCGTACAGTGTGGAAGACCCACTAGAACCTGGAGAGCACGAAGTATATGCCCTAGTCGAAAAAGGCGACGGAGAGTACGAAAGATCGTCGCTATCAAGCTTTGTAGTTCAAACTGCCGAGGCCACTGAAAGTAATCCAAATGGTTATAGTTTGGCGCTTAAGAGTGAGCCGACAATCGCTGCCAGCAATAGAAGTGTAAATCTTTACGTTGCTGCTACTGTTGGAGTGTTTGCAATTGTTGCAATAGGTATTACCCTATATGTTCTGCGTAAAAAGTCGGTATCCGCACTGCTTACTCCTAGTCACTCAAACACCAACGATATATCTGATCGTCCGCATAAGTTCAACGATTCCTTATGAACAAATCAAAACGAGAAATAGTCTATTCCATTGCGGTCCTAATAATCGTGCCCGCACTTCTTGCGATAAATACAATAATATTGGCAACCAGTGTTAGAAAAGATTACGACAAAGAACTACAATCTCGAGCAGAACTCGCTAATTCGTCATTATCAATTGCAATTAGATCTGACGCAGAACAGCAAAATACCGAAGAAATTCAAAATAAAATCGCCGATGTGCAGTTTAGTCAAAAGGAACTTAGAAACGTCACATATGTATATAGAGATAACAATAGCTATAGTGCGGTAACTGCAGATGGTGACGAGTCTGAATTTTCGAGATCGGACGTAACACAATACGATATTGTTTATTCTCGGAACCGTGCAGTTGCCAAAAATCTTTCTGCAAGAACCGATGAAGGGCAAAGAACTCGGGCTTGGAACGTAGCATCACCAATTGTAGACGACAGTGGAGCGGTAATAGGGATACTGGCTTCAGATATGCTTACAACAGATCTTGACGAAAAATTTGACGCAACATTGATGCGCTCGATTATTATTATGATACTTAGCGCACTGGCAGTCTTAGCACTACTAATAAACCACTTTAAATTTATAGGCTACGCCAATAACTTACGAAAACAAAAAGAGCTCAACCAGACCATGGGCGATTTCTTATCTGTTGCTACGCATGAACTTAAGGCGCCAATGTCAATAATAAAGGGCTATATTGCCAATGTGGTTGACGGAGATTATGGGAAAGTGGCCCCAAAAATTGTCGAACAACTTAACGTAGCCTCTGCGCAGACCGATAGATTGAACGAATTAGTTCAAGATTTACTCAATGTTAGCAGGGTTGAGCAAGGTCGAATAAATTATGACATCAAACCAGTAAACATTGGTCAGGTGATTGAGTTAATAGTAAAGAATTACCAACCTGAGGCCACCAAGAAGGATCTAAAGATAAATTATGAGCCCATGGATAATTTGTTTGTAGAAGCTGACGCCGGAAGAACACAAGAAATATTTACAAACCTAATCGACAACGCAGTTAAATACTCGGAAAAAGGCGAGATTGTAATAAGCCATGAGGTTGACGGAGGTAGCGTCATTACAGCCGTAAGAGACACAGGCGTCGGTATGACTAGTGATGAACGCAAACGTTTGTTCCAGCGTTTTTATAGAGTAAAAAACGAAAAAACAAAGAATATTAGCGGAACTGGCCTTGGGTTATGGATTATCAAGCAGTACATAGAAAAAATGGGCGGCAAAATAGAGGTCGACAGCTTAGCGAATTCTGGAAGTGAATTTAGAGTTATGCTAAAAAAATCTAAGTATCAGAAATAAGTAGAATAATTGCACTTTTGCTATACTGACAGCAGGTAAACAAAAACCAAACACATGAAAATAAAAAAACTTAAGAAAAAACAAAAACGAGAAGTCCGTAGGTTTGCAGAATATTTTATTAGCGGTGGAGCTCAATTTTGGAGCGGATACATAGCATTTGCCGTGCTTTGGAGTGTGCTAAAAGTAGACTTTTGGTGGGCTAAATCATTGTCTTACTTCCTTGGTGTTACCGTAAACTATTTTCTTGAGCGATTCTGGGTATTCAAACAAAAAAATATTTCTCGTAAGCAGATCGAGACAACTGCAGGGAAGTTTTACTTCTTGATGTTTGTTAATTTCTTGCTTGATCTAGGGATAGTTGGAGGACTAAAAGAAATTGGAATTACGCCATATATTGGCCAATTTATTAGCTCTGGATTTTTTACAGTATGGAACTGGTTACTGCTTACGATGTGGGTGTTTGCCAAAAAGCGCAAACCAAGAAAATCTAAAATATCATCAAAAAATAAGAAAAAATGAGCGAAGAAAAAAAAGTAATAAGACCAACTAAAAAACAGCGCGAAACACTGCTTTTTATTGAAGAATTTATTGCTGAGCATGGCTATAGCCCAAGCTATAGAGAGATTATGCGTGCTTGTAACTACACTTCTGTTGCGACCGTTGCTTTACATGTTAGCAGTTTAATAAAGCGTGGCCATTTAGTTAAACGGGACAACAAAGCTCGGTCCTTAGAAATTTTAACTCCATCAGAAGAATCAAAAAAGATTAAGACAAATGAAATAAGTGCGGCGGAGGAAAAATGGCTGATAGAAAAAATAGACTTTGTGTTTACTGAGGCCGAACATGCGACAAACCCAGATGAGCATATTGATAAAATGCATGTGTTGATTGGCGCACTTCATGTTCTTGGACTTGAGGGGGCGGCGCAATCTTTTATGTCACGACTGGCTGACTTAAAAAAATCATGACTTTAATAGCGACCACCCAAGGTTATAATTAATTAAATGTTAATAGCCTTACTGCTTGGAATTGTTCAAGGTCTGACCGAATTTATACCGGTATCTAGTTCTGGACACTTGGTGTTGTTTCACGAGTTATTTAATTTGAAAGTAGGCGGCTTAGCTTTTGATGTGGCACTGCACGTGGGAACACTGCTTGCGGTGGTTATTTATTTTTGGTCGGACATTATAGAAATCCTTAAAGGACTTTGGAAAAAAAATCAACAAAGTCAACAGTTAGCCCAGGCATTAATAATTGCTACGTTGCCTGCCGTGCTTGCTGGTTTCTTTTTTGAATCGATTGTATCTAGCGCCTTAAGATCGCCATG
>JBFJNW010000063.1:0-4701 GCA_041617975.1 Saccharimonadales bacterium (SeqCode) | reverse complement strand
TAAATTCACCTCATTAGTTGCTTTAAAAAGTAGGCCACCCGGATCATATCATGCTACTATTTTATCACTAAAGTAAGCATATAATTATTGTTGCATAACATATCACAAGAGGTATACTTAATTCACTATGAAGAGCACTAACGAAAAAATAGGTCATCTTATTTACCAACTAAGGCAAGAAAGACGCCTTACGCAAGCTGAATTCGCGCGCAGAATGGGCACCAGTCAAAGTGCAATTAACCGAATCGAAAAGGGCCGGCAAAATTTAAGCTTGGAAACGTTGGGCAGAATAAGCGACGTTCTACAGAAGCCCATAATATCCTTGTCTGGCCAATCACTTAACTTCCAAGTCGAAGGTGGAAGAGAACTAAGTGGAAGCATCGATGTGAAAACATCAAAAAATGCAGCCGTTTGTTTGCTCATGGCTAGCTTGCTAAACAAAGGCACTACCAAACTAAAGCGAATGCCCCGAATCGAAGAAGTTAATCGCATTATTGAAACATTGGAAAGCATTGGCGTGCAAATTCGTTGGCTAGCTAATAACGACCTAGAGATCAAACCACCAGAAACATTGCAACTTGATAAAATTAACGCAACATCAGCACGCAAAACACGTAGTGTGATTATGTTACTTGGCCCAGTAATCCATTTATTGGATACATTTAAAATTCCATATGCTGGTGGCTGCCAGTTAGGAAAGCGTAGCATACAAGCTCATATCGCAGCCTTCGAAGAAATCGGAGTCACTATCGATACTAAAACCGGTAGGTATGACATCAACGCTAAGCATAAAAAAGCCCAAAACGTTGTCATGTATGAATCTGGCGACACAGCTACAGAAAACATAATGATGGCTGCCGCTAAATTTGATGAACCCGTAACCATAAAACTAGCTAGCGCTAACTATATGGTTCAGGATTTATGCTTTTTCCTTAAAAAACTTGGAGTAAAAGTCGATGGTATCGGAACCAGCACTGTAACAATTCATGGAAAAAAAGATATCAGAAAAAATGTGTCTTATTCATTGAGCGAAGACCCAATTGAAGCAATGACATTTGTTGCCGCCGCAGTCGTAACAGACTCGTCTATAACAGTTAAACGTTCTCCAATTGACTTCCTGGAGCTTGAACTGCTAAAACTCAAGCACATGGGCCTTAAAATGGACATAAGCGAAGTATATAAAGCTGACAATGGACAGACTAATCTTGTAGATATAACCGTACATAAACACAACGGAAAATTAAAAGCCCTAGAAGATAAAATTTACGCACGCCCCTTTCCTGGCCTCAACATAGATAATCTGCCACTCTTTGGTGTAATTGCAGCAACCTTAAAAGGACGAACATTAATTCATGACTGGGTTTACGAAGATAGGGCTATTTACTTTACTGAACTTAAAAAACTTGGGGCTAATATTTCGCTAATTGACCCACACCGCGTTTACATAGATGGCCCAACTAAATGGAGTGCAGCTGACATAACCTGCCCGCCAGCACTTCGGCCAGCAATAATCATTTTGCTTGCCATGCTTGCTGCACCTGGAGTTTCGGTACTTAGAAATGTCTACTCAATTAACAGAGGTTACGAAGGCTTCGCTGAAAGACTTAACAGTCTTGGTGCTAACGTAGAGGTGATGAACGAAATCTAAGCTTCAATAATCTGAAGCAACGATTCCTCGTAACCTGTTTTAAGCCAGTAAATATAGCTAATTAACATAACTATCAAAATAACTAATATAATTGTTTTTTTAGTTTCCGAATTTTTCATATTGGCCTCGCAATAACTACTAATCTATCTTTTGCTGAGATAAGAGGCGTGCACGTATAAATTGTAAGCCTATTGTCGTTTGTTGGTGCTTCTATCTCTACTGCGGCCGGACTTACTACACTTACATCTTCGACTTCGTAAACAATTAGCTGATCATCCCAATAAACTCCAACTTCGTCGCCAACCTTAACCTTATCAAGGTGATATAAAACCGCTGGCCCACTATAAATAAATCTATGTCCGGCTAGTACTGTATTTCCGCCAGTTATTGGGTTACTGGACATCGGCCTCCGCCATATACCTTTGTTAACCACACTAACATCAGAGCCCTCATAAATCTGCTCCTCTAAATCAATCGACGGAATTAATAAAGTATTAAATTCTGGTTTACTTGATTCCAAAGATATAGATGTGTCTGTTTCGGAATTAAACAACGGCAACTCATTACGCACAAACCATAAAAGATTTGGTAAAAATGGCAGTAAAATTATGTAGAGGGCAAGTAAAATTACGACAATACTTAACCCATCGTTTATTCTTTTATGGGATTTGTCAAAAATACTCTTTAGCTCCATCACAATCTAATTGTATCAACAAGCACCAAAACACGTTGTTTTAACTAAGTTGAGTAATAAGAATTGAGCCCATGTAAACATTAATTTCTTCGTGACAAGTCACTCCGTAAATTGCCAATCAAATAAAACATAGATCACTACTGACATTTTGCGCCTACGGTCGTGGTTTTAATCAGATTTAACCAAAAGAAAAAACCCATACGAGATGGGGGCTTTCTTTTGGGGCGAGTGATGGGAATTGTGCTAAAAATGCTTCCTCGAAAATACAATTTTCTCCTCAGGCCAGGCAAGGAAAACTCAAATAGCCACAGGCTATTTTCGACCAAGGTTCAATTCCATATAAAATCCAAGTTAAAACCCCAACAAAAGTTGGGGTCTAAACTTGGGGCGAGTGATGGGAATTGAACCCACGACCTCCTGAACCACAACCAGGCGCTCTAACCAACTGAGCTACACCCGCCACAATCTGAACTTGAAACAGGGGTGATTATACAGTAAATATCAAGGACATTCAATAAAAGCGTAAATAGTTACTAAGTGTTACCTAAATCACAGAAATTAAAGATTGTTTTTATTATTCTATAATTGCGAAGGTAAGGAGGATGTATGAAAAGCATAATTGATAAATTAAAAGACAAAGCCGATCGAAACGACGACGGTAAAGTCAGCAAAGCAGATTTAGAGCACATGAGAAATAGTAGTAACTCAGGTCTCATCGACAGCTTGAAGGCCAAAGCTGATGTTAATAATGATGGCGGGCTAAGCATGGAAGATATTAAAAGTCTGGTAAGATAATTCGGTTTTTAACATCTAATGGTGACTCAACTGCCCTTTTGTTGAGTCACTTTTTTATTTCTTTGTAATTAAAAAAGTCGGCAATGGCCGACATTTCATTTTTGGTACCCCCGGTAGGATTCGAACCTACGACCTCGACGTTAGAACCGTCTTGCTCTAATCCACTGAGCTACAGGGGCTTGAACAGATTGAATTATATCACATTGTGGAATGGATCAAACCTTATAATAAGGTTATAATCTTTATATGCCTTTCAAAGATAAAAGCAAGCAGCAAGCGTATGCGCGCGAACACTATTCGCAAAATAAAGAAAAATACCTTGAGAGCAATAAACGACGTCGACAAGCATTGAAAGATTTTGTTAAAAACTTAAAAGAAAAGACGCCTTGTTTAGATTGTGGTAAAAACTATCCACATTACGTAATGGATTTTTATCATCTACGCGATAAAGAGTTTTTGATTAATAAATTTGTTACTAATAACAATAGAAGTGGATTAATGTCAGAAATTCAGAAGTGCCAAATAGTTTGCTCAAATTGCCACAGAGAGAGAACGCAGAATAGGCTTAAAATATAGTTTGGTTGCTTTCTTGGTGCGGGTGGAGAGAATCGAACCCTCGTCTCCAGCTTGGAAGGCTAGCATATTAACCACTATACGACACCCGCATGTTGCACTGAACTCGAGTATTATAGCAATATTACTTCTTAGAGTGAATAGCTTACGTGATTATTTTCTCTAAGACATCACCAAGCACATACGAAAGCACAGCTGCGATCACGCCAAGAACTAGTGTTTCTGCAATTGCCTTAGGAACACTAGACTTTGCAACTTTGCTTTTTAGTAGACCGATTCCAGCAAATGCGACGGCTGTAAGTGCGCAAGCGATTACAAATAAATTGTCAGTTGCAGTGTCGAATATAGTTGCGTAGGTATACGCAAGCAACGGCACGAGCCCAACAATAATAAATGCAGCGTAAGTTGTGGCTCCATTAATAACAGGCGATGGTTCGTCGCTTATAGATTCACCTCGCTTAACCATTAACTCCTGTTCAGACTTCGTAGACAAGTAAGAGCCCACTCCCATAGAAAAGCCGTCTGCGATTAAGTTTGCAAATCCTAAAACTAGTAAAATTTTAATATCAAAACGTGCGCCAGTTGCACCCGCTACTACCGCAAAAGTTGTAACAGCTCCGTCTATGCCACCGTATACAAATTCACTTAAATAATCTTCGAAATGTTGTTTTATACTCGTTACGAGTCCAGTCTTTTTGCTCATCGCTACAGTATATCACTCTAGATGAGAATTTGTAGAGAACCCAGAAGAGCGATAACGGTTAAAGGCACAAACAAATTATCTGACCCCCACGGCGCAATATTTTCAATGTATGCTGCACTAAACGGAATGATAAACAATGCAGGCAATGTAATTGGCGTAAACCCAACTTCACCACGAACAAATAACCATACCAAAATATTAAAAGAAATAATTATGAACGTAACTGTTCCGACTACTGATTTTTTATTCCATAAAACTTTATATGTGCTATTTTTTCCATACCTAGTT
>JBFJNW010000062.1:0-4765 GCA_041617975.1 Saccharimonadales bacterium (SeqCode) | reverse complement strand
TAACATCCAGCGTTGCCTCGGTCTTCCCCATCCGGAATTGTACGTTTAGATCGGCTACTCGCTCGTCGAGGATATCCCCGCCTAGCTTTGGCTCAACCAACTCATCCCAGACCGATTTAGGGTACATATGCAAGTATTTTTGGAATCCTCGAGTAAGAACTACTCCGCTTTCTAGCTCATGACGCAGCTCTGTCGGTATGGTTAACCGCCGCTTGTCGTCTAATTTGCGTTGAAAGTAGTCACTCTTGGCCATTGCTACTGCTTACGTTTTAATTTACTAGTGGTTTTTTTATTTTTTAAGAACTCTTCGTCTCATGAGTTCCTGGTCGGTGGTAATCTATTTTGGATTACCCACGATTACCCACTAACACTAGTGTACTACCCACCCTTACCCACTTGCAAGTATATTTATATATTTCGCCCCTTATGTTCAATACTTATCCACAGCTATGGACAAAATAAAATACCCACCGCTACATGTGGTGGGTATTCGTCTGCAACATTACGCGCATTAATCCATATTTGGATCTTGGGGTAGACGGAGCTCGTAGCCTACGGGAATCTGCGTTGCTTCTATGCCTAACGCGCCAAGTTTTCGTTCAATTGCATCCCGTGTATTCATATATATTTCTCGCTGAGCGCTTGTTGCGTCTTCAAGTTCTCCAGGATTTATGCCTGCTACCTGTAGGGCTTCGGTATCCGGGTTCTCGCCTTCTTCAAATATAAATGTAAATCCTGGATCAATATCCTCTGTTATTAAGTTAAGCGGCCTATCATTCCTGTCAGCATCGTCGACGATAGTAGATTCTGAAGTGGAGCTATTATTATCTTGCAAATGGTTAATGCCGCATACTGACAAAACTGTTCCCACGGCTAATGCAGAAGCAGCGACCACTTTACGTATTAAGGGATAGTTTGGTTGATTAGGGTTTCGATCAAATGAATTATTTTTCATAGTAATCATTATACCAAGCATTAGCGTATTTGTCAACTAGTTGTTACGGTACTCGGCTATTCGCTTTGCGTACCATTTTGCGCTTTCGCGTACTGTGCGTTTCATAGTCTTGCGATCCACTTCAACCAGCCCAAATTGAGGCCACCAGCCATATTTCCACTCAAAGTTGTCAAGCAGGCTCCAATGCAAGTATCCGCGTAGATCAACTCCCTCGCTAATTGCTCGTTCCATGGCTATTATCGTCTCTTCTATCCACCAACGCCTTTGCTCATCTTTGCTGTCGGCTAGACCGTTTTCTGTCACAATAATTGGCATTTTATATCTTGCCCATACTCTAATAAGTAACGGATACAAGCCTTCTGGCTCCAGGTACCATCCAAGGTCGCTTAAAGGCACTTTAGGATTCTGGCGCTTGAGCATCCCGGTGTAATAATCTGTAAAGTAATAATTTATACCAATAAAGTCTTGGTGCTTTTTAATACGAGTCAAAAACCACCAGTTCCAGAAAATACGCATGTAACGCGTTGAGAATTGATCAAACCAATTATGTGGGCGTTTTGCTTGAATATTAGCAAGCTGAGCCGCAACACCAATCTGAAGATGTTTATGGTTTTGCTTTAAGATCTTATAAGACCTTTTATGGGCAATCATTAGGTTGTTGTAGACTTTTAAGAATCTCCACAAGCTCTTAACCTGAGGCACCCACTCCCCTGTTAAATAACTAAAACTTGCATAAACATTAGGCTCATTAAGAGTAATTATGTACTTGAGCTGATTGCCGTATTCATTGGCAATTTTTTCTACAAAACGATCAAAGTATTTAAGATTACTCTTGTTTTCAAACCCACCTTTGTCCGTAAACCAGGTTGGCATTGTCCAGTGCCAAATGTTCAGGAAAGGCTCCAAGCCTTCATTTACAAGATCAGATATATACTTGCGGTAATGTTCTAATTCTTTATCGTCCCATACTCCTTCTTGCGGTTCTATCCGCGACCACTCTATGCCAAACCTAAAAGCATTTAAGTTTAACTGCTTTGCGATCTTGAAATCTATCTGATAACGCTTGTAATGATCTACACCTTTGCCAGACACATAGTTTGATGGAGTTTGGGCCTGTTTTTTGATCTCACTCCAAACTGGCACCCAAGACAATCGCTCTTCCGCTGTTGCGGCTAACTCTTTGGCATGAGCAAGCTCCCATTCTGACCATTGATTAACTGTCCCGCCCTCTACCTGATGGCTTGCAGTGCTAGCCCCCCAATAAAAATCTCTTGGGAAAAGCTGTTTTTCATCTTTTTGCATAAGGGCAGTATACCTCATATTTGACGTAGTTGAAGTTGCCGAAAATAACTTGACTAGCGATATTCTGGGTTTTCGAATCCGAATTTATTGCCATCATCCCACTCTGACGCAATATTGCCATAACTAGGAAATCCGCCAGCATCCTTAAGCATCCGTGCAGTATGGAGTAAATTCCATGTCATGAAAGTTGTATTTTTATTAGTAAAATCGTTATCAAAGCCTGCTTTTGTGCCGTCTTCCAGTTCGTCGCCATAACTTGGACCAGGACCAGCCTCGCCCAACCATGCTGCATCCGGTTGCGGAGGTATCGTGTAGCCAATATGTGCCATGGCATACAAGGTCTCCATAGCTACTGCCTTAGCACCGTCTTCATTTCCAGTAACTAAACAACCTGCTGTTTTACCGTAGTATAAGTATTGGCCTTTTTCGTTCTTTTTACCGCTGTTAGAATAAAGTCGTTCAACTGCAAGAGTTGCAAGGCTGCTTTTAACTCCAAGCCAAATTGGTGACGCAATCACTAAAATGTCGGCAGACATTATTTTGTCTTGAATTTTAGGCCACTCGTCAACCTCCCATCCATGCTCTGTCATGTCAGGCTGCATGCCAAATGCCACATTATGATCGCCCAGCCGAATTACTTCTGTACTAACACCTTGTTTCTCCATTAAATTCTTGCTGATATTAATAAGCGAGTCTGTGTGGCTCTTTGCAGGAGACTTTTTTAAGGTTGCGTTAATAAACACTGCTGATAAGTCTGAATAATCTGTTTTTTCTGACATATAACTCCCTTGTTATAAATTTAATCATGCGAATGAGGATCATGAGTAACCCGATCACCACTGCTTATTGAATTAAGGCTTTCCATGTCCTCTGAATCTAAATCAAAATCAAAAACATCAAAATTGCTATATATTCTTTCTATTGTTCCAGATTTTGGCAATGGAACAGTGTCGTGTTGCATTGCCCATTTAAGCAACACTTGAGCAGGAGTTTTGTCTAATTTTTCGGCTATTTCTTCCACGGTTTCGTCCTCAAGCAAACTTGCTTGTGCAAGCGGACTATAGGCTTCAACTACGATTTCTTGATCCTGACAAAATTCTAAAATGTCTTTTTGTTCGTCATAAATTCCAGGATGGAATTCAATCTGATTAACCGCCGGCTTAACCCCGCTCATGGCTATTAAGTCCTTGAGGTGCTGGACTGTAAAATTCGATACTCCTATATGAATTGCCTTGCCAGATTTTTGCATTTCTATCATAGCCTTCCAGGCCTCATGATGAGTTGTACTATCTGGCCAATGAATTAAATATAGGTCAACGTAATCGAGGCCAAGTTTATCTAGTGATAAATCCAATGCCTCAATTGCACTATCATACCCTTGGTCGTCGTTCCAGAGCTTAGTTGTCACAAAAATATCATCACGGTCAATTCCAGAACTAACAATTGCCTCACCCACCGGTTTTTCGTTGCCATAAATCGCTGCAGTATCAATCAGTCTGTAGCCCGCTTCTAACGCTTGGCTAACGGCATTTGAGGCGTCGTCTCCTTGCAGCTTCCAGGTACCAAACCCTATAGCTGGCAATTGTCCCCCGTCATGTAAGTTCAAATAATCATCCATACACTATTAGTTTAGTGAACAAAAAGAAATTACGCAGTAAGATAGTTCACATTAAGTATGTGGAGAGAAAGCACCTATTACTGCACCCATAGCTACTAATCTCACCAACTCATAGCCTATGTTTATTGCAGTTACCTTCATGTTGCGTTGCTCAAAAGCGTCATGGGTAATTAAAGTTGTAGCCGATACTCCTAGCCAAAGATAAAAACCTGTTTAAGGTCCAGGAAGTTACTTATATTTTTTGTTAATTTTACCCCTGTTACTCCGACGTTTGTCGTAATATGCTAAATCGCTTCGATGAGATGTCAGATCTACAATTTTATCTTTAAAAACATTAAATAGCGCGGAGTAATGCTGGCTAGGAACAAGTATCTTGCCCAGCTTATTGTTTTCGTCAAGGTGATCAAGCAATGATCTAAAATCACCGTCCCCAGATACTAATATAGCTTTTGAATAATTCGGATACTCTTTCATTGCCCAAAGAACTAAATCGGCATCTACATTTCCCTTAATGTGCATTTCTTCTTCGGCTGCTTTCTTTACCTTTTCATCGGCGGCTTGGTTCATGACAATTTGCGGACGCGATAAATCAAATGTTTGTTTCAAAACCACTTTATATCCAGATTCGTGAAGTTGCTCGTACATAGACTCAAACTCCGGAACGTAACCAATAAACATGAATGCTTCATCAACATTAAACTTTTCTTTTAGATGAATCCTGAACTTCTTCCAGTCCATCTTCCAACCCACTTTTTGCGTAGATACATTTAAATTTTGACTATCTATAAATGCATATGTTCGCTTTGGTTTATTGTTTTTGTTTCTGTTAAAGAATCTTTTCGCTGCCATATACCTCTACTATACATTAGTCTTGAATTTTTAAACCTAAG
>JBFJNW010000061.1:0-4875 GCA_041617975.1 Saccharimonadales bacterium (SeqCode) | reverse complement strand
GCGACTATCGAAAAAAGCAACCCTGTGGTTACTTATCATAGTGAACATCTAGAAGATTACGATGTGATTATTCCACGAATAGCTAGTAGTTACACAAGATACGGATCTTCAATTGTAAGGCAATTTGAAATGCAGGGTGTTTACACTACTACGAGCTCTATTGCATTGGTCCGATCACGCGATAAACTTCGAAGCATGCAGCTGCTATCCCGTGCTGGAGTTGGAATTCCTAAAACTGTTTTTTCTCGTGGTGTTACCACTGATGTTGACGAGTTGATCGAAGATCTTGGTGGAACACCTATTATCATCAAGCTTGCTCGCGGAACTCACGGCAATGGTGTGGTTTTAGCAGAAACTAAAAAAGCTGCAAAATCAGTACTTCAGGCATTTTATGTGATGGACGACGACGGAACAAACATTTTGCTTCAAGAGTTTATACAGGAATCAGCTGGAGTAGACATAAGAGCATTTGTTGTTGGTGGCAAGGTTGTTGCCAGTATGAAACGACAAAGCTTAGATGACGATTTTCGATCAAATCTGCACCAAGGCGGCGAAGGTACTAGCATTAAACTAACACAAGAAGAACGAAAAACAGCAACCAAAGCTGCTAAAGCCCTTGGGTTGCCAATATGTGGAGTAGATATGATGCGCTCAGAGCGTGGACCTCTTGTTCTTGAAGTAAATGCCAGCCCTGGATTTGCTATAGAAAAAGTTACGGGTAGAAACGTAGCTGGACAGATTATTGATTACGTTGAACAAAACGCCAAGGGCAAGCGTAAACGTGATCGCATCGGCGCGTAACATAAAATTTCTAATTTTTGGATTACTTTTTATTGCATTTGTCGTTGGATTTTATATTTTCGAAAATTCGAATAAAAACGGAATAAATGCTGACCGGATAGTTAACGTAGGTGGCAGGGAATTTAGCGTAATTGTTGCTAACGAAGCCCATGAAAGAGCATTGGGGCTTGGGGATGTTGAATTCTTACCTAAAGATTCAGGAATGCTTTTTGAATTTGATGCTGAGGACAAACATTGTTTTTGGATGAAAAATGTTGAATACCCAATTGATATTTTGTGGTTTAGCAAAGAACTAGAACTTGTTCATATAGAGCGATCTGTATTGCCAAAAAGTTATCCGAAATCGTTTTGTCCTGTTCAGCCTGCAATGTACGTACTAGAAATTAGCGATGGGGCGTCAAGAGGGCTTGCTGAGCCGATTCGATTAACGCTATAGCATAACCGTAGTGTTTGCTATGATTGGACTATGATTGCGTATATTTTGCTTGGCGTGACAATAGGATTGCCATTATTGATTGGTATTTTTATGCGCGTAAATCCCTCATTTTTGTTCTTTAGCGTAATGGCCGGGGAATTGCTGGGCAGATATTTTGGTGACGACGCAGAATTAGTTATTAAAACTGTCACCAATAACGAAGAGTTTACTCATTATGCCGAAGCAATAGTAATAATTTTACCAGTGCTTTTTACTGCAGTATTTTTAAAACATACAATTGAAAAAGCTAAGTTGCTATACTTATGGATTCCATTTTTGGTAACTGGTGTTGTATTGGCGGCTTTCATTCTTCCAACTCTTCCAGAATCGCTTATAGAGCTAGTAAAAAGCACTCAAGTTGGCTACGAGCTAGTCGAAGCGAGTGACTTCATAGTAGGGGTTGTAGTAGCGTTTCAGCTTATATCCCTTTGGGTGTTGAATAGAAAACATTCTGTTAAAAGAAAATCAGGAAAGCACTAGGCAAAGTTTATTTGCCGTTTTTGGCGATTGCCGCGATCCCAATAAACGCAAGTGTGGCCACGCCGATAATCATGACTGATTTAGTAACTGTTTCCTTGAAATAATCTTGACTAATTAATCCACCAATTACGCTAATTAAGAGCAATGCTACGATAATTACTATTAACATTAGACCCATTTTTAAAGTATTAGAAAACATTTATATGATCCTTGTTTAATTTAACTCAAGTATATCACTACTTAATACTGCCATTGACAAACAGAGGAAAATGACGATAATGTAAGGAGTTAAATTCGTGATATTGATCACGGGTCCGTAGCTCAGCCGGTTAGAGCACCTGCCTTTTAAGCAGGGTGTCGTGGGTTCGAGTCCCACCGGACCCTCCAGTCTAGTAGAATCAGCCCCTTCGGGGGCTTTTTTGTTACTACCGTATCTGTAAATAGGGCTAATTTCTGGTATATAAACATTTTTGTCTGGTGAAAGCTGTATTCCCGCAGGAAAAAGCATTTGTTTATATACACGCATTGTAGCCTTGTCTTCCTGCCACCATTTCGTACCTAAGCCGTCCATGATGTCGAAGGCGTAAATTATGAACTCGTCAAAATCCTTCTCGAAGTTTTGAGCCTCTGTTGCGGATTTCTCAGCTTCAGCAATTTCTGACTTCAGAGTTTCAATCTTCTCTTTGATTTCTTGCTTCATTTCTAAGTCTTGCTCGGCTAGGTAACTATCCATTGCAACATTCTTTTTATCTTTAAGAATTTGTACTCTGCCGAAAGCAATTCTAGCCCTCTCCATGCGTTCAACCTCGTAAGTTGACCAGACCTTACGCATGTGTTGCTTGAGCTTGTCACGCTGCTCGTCGGAGAGGAGGAGCTTGGTCAGCTCCTCGGTTACTCCTGCATGAAATGCCTCCTGTCTTACCCCTAGATTGCAAGCCCTGCATCTATAACGACGATAGCGTTTGAAGTTCTTTTTTGCACCGTTATTTTGCCAGTATCCAACAAGACGTGGGTATTCAATTTTAGACAAGACACACCTCGTACACTCCGCCTCGTTTGAAAGCAGGAACTCAGGATTGTTGCGATCCACAATGAAACGCTTGCCTTTGTTTTTCGCTATCGCAACCAATATTTCGTGTTCGTCTGGTGTAATCATAGGCTTGTGTAGGCCATTAACATTACGCTCTGGCCAATCACTTAGAAACACTACTCCACAGAAGTACGGGTCAACCATCAATGCCTTCCAACGAAACATGTCGATAGCCTTACCGCCAACCGCTTTTGGACCATAGTTCTTTGTGCGTAGTCCATCCTTTGTTGCTTGCTTAAGTCCTTCGCTAATATCACACTCTCCTGCAATCATAGACTTGAACGCATTACGCATAGCCGACCAATTTGGTTCGTCAGGGACGTGCAAGCCAGGAACATCAGAAGTCTTATAGCCAGTATGAGGGTTACTTGGGTAGTATCCAGCTCTGATTTTTGCCATCATCTTTTCAGGTGTTTTGTGTATGCGTTCGTTGTTGCTTTGCTCTGCACGGTATACATCAATCAGCTCATCAAATACGGTTCTGTCATCATCGGGGTCAATGTCAGGACGGTTTGCGTGTACAAGACGAACACCAATCCTTTTGAACTCCATCTTCCACCAGTAATACTCCTCGATGGAACGCATGAAGCGGTCTACTTCATCTACGATTAGATATTTGACCGATTTATAACGCTTGCAGTAATCAAGCATTTCAATCAGGTCTTTGCGTTTAAGGTTCTTGCCTTTACGACTTGAAACCGCTAAAGCCCAGACTTTAACAAGTTCTACGCCAAGAACATCAGCTGCTTTTTGTACGTTTTCTTGTTGAGGCACTAGATTGCCATCGTTTGCTTGGCCTTGTGTGGATACACGGCACAGTGCTATTGCTTTATCTTTTGTTGTCATCTTATTCTCCTCTGTTAATTATATATCTATGAAACATTATTATCAACCTGTCCAGTATCCAAATTTGGTTCACTAGTCAGGTCTGCTTGTTTCTTTTTCTTGTATTGAGCCAACAAGAAAGCAGCGAACTCGTTAAAAGCCCTTTCATACTCTTGTTTAGTTATTGATTGCTGCTGACTTTCGCTCATGCCCCTAATAATAAGGCGAAAAGACGCCAAAATTCAGGGAGATTAGCTTGATTTAACAGGGGTGATGTTGGTAATATTCGGGAGTTTACTCTGGTGTCTATTTTTCCTCTACACCAAACGCTTCTTCAAAGAGTTGGACCGACAATGGGAATACTTTTGCGTTCAATCTACCGCCATCTGAGCCGAGTGTTATTACTGCCTTGTCCACTTTGCAAGCCTTGCGTAATGAGCTAAAGGCATCGTTAGTTGCATATTTTATCGGATCATCTTTGTGGTCGGTCATTACAGGACCTTTAAGCAATTGTTTATCAACGGGATTTGGTGCTACCTCAAATAAAGGTTTGAATACTTTTTTATTCCTACCTCTCAAATAGACTGGGTTGCCATTCACTAGACCACGTCCTGATTTCAAATCGTAATATACTAGGTTTTCAATTTTAAGGGATTCACTACGTCTGTCTTCTGGTTTGCCCAACCACTTCGTTTCAGCTAATAAAAGCTCTAGGTTGTATCTGTTAGTAACGAAGATTTCAAATAGTAATGCAGGGCTTTTATTTGTATGCCGAAATAATAGAATTTTATGCTTCTCCAAAGCCTCTAATACTTCCTTAGTTTTACGACCACTCTCAGTATCAGCTACAGGGATGAATCGCATCGGACCCTCCATTGGTATTGGACCATTGTCGTTATGATTGCGTAACCGCCACAGTATTTGTCTGGCCGTATAGTGGACTTGTACTCTGGTTTTATCGTCATCAGAAAAACCAATTTGATGATACAGAAGATTCATGTACTTATTATTGCATCTTTGGAACAGTAGCTGAATCTGCGAATTTGAGATAATAAAAAGAGAAGGTACGCCGAAAACAAAGGAGTTGATATGAAAATACAAAAGACTATTGGTAGACCGCCAAAAGTAACCTACATCACTATGCTAAGACTTGCAGATGCAATTCAACATAACAGTACAATCTCTGAGGCATGTCGCTGGAGTG
>JBFJNW010000060.1:0-4988 GCA_041617975.1 Saccharimonadales bacterium (SeqCode) | reverse complement strand
CGCGATTAGGATTAAAAAGCGGGTTAGTGAGTAACGTGGGCGGTGACACTGCCGGTAGAGACATGATTACAAAGCTGCACGGCGAAAAAGTCGACACACGCTTTCTAAGGATTAATCCAGACAATAAAAGTAACTACCATTATGTGCTTTGGTACAAGGAAGAGCGTACGATACTTATTAAGCATGAAGAGTATGATTATCACTGGCCTGAACTCGCTGCTAAAGACAAGCCAAAGTGGGTATATTTTAGTTCTATAAGCGAGAATGCGATCGAAATGCATGACGAAATGGCTGATTGGTTTGAAAAGAACCCAGACGTACATTTAGCATTTCAGCCCGGAACATTCCAAATAGCAGCTGGCGCTGAAAGACTTACTAGATTATATAAAGAAACTGACATATTGTTACTAAATCGAGAAGAAGCTGTTCAGGTATCCGGTGGCAATCACGAAGATATTCATGATTTATTTAATAAGCTTCATGAACTTGGACCACATGTTGTGTGTATAACAGATGGGCCAGATGGAGCTTACGCAAGTGATGGAGAAAATCGATTCAAAATGCCAGCTTACCCTGATCCTGCTCCGCCATTAGAACGCACGGGCGCAGGTGATGCTTTTTCTTCTGCTTTTGTGGCAGCAATTATTAAGGGTGCAAGCGTTGAAAGTGCCTTGCAGTGGGCTCCAATAAATTCTATGAATGTAGTCCAGCACGTAGGTGCTCAAGAAGGTCTTTTATCTGAAAAAGATATGGCTAATTATTTACATAACGCCCCTGACTGGTACAAACCAGAGAGATTCTAAGCATGTCTAAGTTGCTTTCTGAACTTCTGAACGCTCAGGAGCCGATGTTCACTAAGACCATCGAACAGCTTGAAGCAGTAAGCGCTAACCAAAGTGCAGACTTGCGCTTGGCCTCCGAAATCACAGGTAAAGTACAACTTAAGCTAAAAGAATTAGGAATGGATCCTGCTGATTCAACTGGCCCTGAGATATATGCGGCCTTACAGGCACTAATAAAACGACATGACGAGTTCCTGGCCAAAAAAATGGGAGTAGATGATCCTGAAGACGTACAAGCGGTCGTAAAGAAATTGGCAGTATTTGCCAGAAAAATGGATACACCTAAAAAAGTTTGGGTCTTAAAGCAAAGCGTCGCAAAAAAGATTATTAAAAATAATCCACCAAAAAAAGTCATGAAGCATCTCGGATATAGAAGCGTGGATTCTATGATTAAGCGAGAAAAAATTGGTGAAATATACGCTGCACTACGTTTTGCGGAAGACAGCTCGTGGCTAAACAAATTTATCGAAGCCTATAAAAAACTCAAGCCATCAGATTTTGAAGTAAGAGATATCGAAGTGTTACCACTGAGTGCCAAAAAATGGGGTGGCATAACAGAGGCATTTGTCCACAAGAAACGACATAATATAACTCACTTAAAAGAACTAGGTGTCATTGTTATTCTGCCAATGCCAATGAAGCGCATGAAAGGCATAGTCATTACTGTACTGCCTCTACTGCTACATTATTTTAACGAAATTAGACTTTACAGCTCATATTTCAAATTACAGCAAGTAAGGCCAGATTTTGGCGAAGTGATCGTAGAAACTTTAATTGCAGATCCTGACAAACACGCTGTAATGGCTGGTAAGTACATACACTGGCGTATAATTCAGAGATATTTTGGAAAGCTTGAAAACGAGTCACATCCCGAGATATTTCAACCCCATTTACAACCCGAAGATTTACATTGGCGTAAAGCAGAAGAAGTTTTATTTAAAATAGAGCCAGCACTTCATTTTTGGTACGATCTTGATTATGTTGGGTTGATGGACAATGGCCGTCCAGTTACATTTAATCTGATGGATATGGCAATAAGTTATGTGAATGAACTTGCTTATGAAAATAGGGCGATATATCATTTTAGAGAATCGTTATGGAATGAAATTTTTATTCGTTACATGGGCCAAAAAACATTAGAGCGACAAATATTAAAGCAACTGGACAACGAAATGGTTGCTCCTGAATTACTAGAAATAAATTAGAAAAGGGTAGTTATGTATCAGATTTGTGTCTCCGGAGCAGCAAAAGGAAAAAGTGTCGAAGAGGGCAGAGAATTGGCAATGGCGGCAGGGAAAGCTATTGCTCTCGCAGGTCACAGTTTACTTACGGGGGCAACGATTGGCCTGCCAAATTATGCAGCAGTCGGCTACAAAGCAGCAGGTGGAAAAATGAGCGTAGGCATTAGTCCTGCAGCCAGTAAAATCGAGCACGTTGCAAAATATCGACTTCCAACCGAAGCATACGATACCATTCTCTATACTGGGCTTCATTACATAGGTAGAGATGCGCTATTGATTCAATCCAGTGATGCTGTTGTAAGTATTGGAGGACGATTAGGAACTCTCCACGAATTTACTGTTGCAATGGAAACTGATAAACCAATTGGTTTCTTACAAGGTGCAGGCGGAATTAGCACTCAAATTAAGGCCATTTTAGAGGCTGCAGGTGAGTTGCGGGATCCGGACGTAATGTTTTCGAACGATCCAGAAGAACTGTTGAAGTTATTGTTAGCTAGGCTAGACTCTAACAATAAGAAGTATGCTAAATTATATTCATAGGACGTAAATGACCAAGGGGCTTATCTTGAATCATAGAAGATATTTAGTAGCAGCCGTACTATCTATTCTAGTATTAGCTCTGCTCTGGCTAGTCTATTCATCAATGATCGAAAATAAAGTCCAGAACTCAGATATCCCCCAAATAGTTGATAACAATATCAAAGTAGTAGATTTTAAAACTTGTGTGGACGCTGGTAATCCTGTAATGGAAAGCTATCCAGAACAATGTAGTGCAAACGGGGTTTCGTACATTAATGAAGAGCAGGCAAATAATCTGTCTCAAACAGTTACTTCTGGATTATCTAGTTTTGAATTAGATTTTCCTCTGGACTGGGGTGAAATTATTAAAGGGAATAACAGCGATATATTCTTAATTTTTGGAACTTCTCAACCAGAGGGTCCTCTTCAAATAACAGAGCAAGAAATACTAGGATCTGACGCCCCAGTTACACTAATAATGGGAATTTACAATACTGATGAAGTTTATATTCCAGAAAATGGGCATACTTCAGAATTTTTACTCAAAAATGGCGACAACGAAAACATTGTCGGCACTAAAACAGTAATTGTTTACGAAACTGACGAAGTTCAAAATGAAGCTGGGATTGGTGCACTTAGAAAAAAGAATGACAAAGATTATTTTTATAGATTTAAATTAAGTAATGGCAAAACATTTGTAGTAAATTACCATGTTTTTTCTGATGACCCTCGAAATATGGTCAACAAGCTTGAAGTAATTATTGATAGTGTGAAAATACTATAGTCACAAGACTTCTTGGTACAATGGTTGGATGGGGCAATTTGAATTAAAATCAAACTACAAACCGGCTGGCGACCAACCAGCTACTATTGATGCGCTCTATCAGGGATTAAAAAGTGGCGAAAGAGAGCAAACACTACTTGGTGTTACCGGATCTGGTAAAACATTTACGATGGCGAACCTAATCCAAAAAACTCAAAAACCTACCCTTATTCTTAGCCACAATAAAACATTAGCTGCTCAATTATATGGTGAATTTCGGCAATTTTTTCCAAACAATGCGGTGCATTATTTTGTTAGTTATTTTGACTACTATCAACCAGAAGCCTATATTCCTCGATCGGACACTTATATAGAAAAAGATAGTCAGATAAACGAAGAGATTGATAGGTTGCGTCATGCTGCTACAGATGCGCTATTATCGCGCAGAGATGTAATTATTGTAGCAAGTGTAAGTTGTATATATGGAATTGGTTCTGTCGAAGATTACGACGGTTTATCTATAACACTAAAAAAAGGCGAAAGACGCTTAAGGGACAAGCTGTTGCGTCAATTAACAGATATTCAATACCAAAGAAACGATATAGACTTTCATCGAAGTACATTTCGTGTCAGAGGTGATGTAATCGATATTTTTCCAGCCGGTGAAGAAGTAGCGTATCGTGTAGAGTTTTTTGGTGACGAAATAGATAGATTAACTAAAATAAATGCTTTGACCGGAGAAATTCAAGCCAATGAAACTGAAATTAGAATCTTTCCAAGCAGTCACTACGTTACGTCAAGAGATAAGTTAAAAGGCGCAATGGTCCAGATTGAGGACGAGCTAGACGGCAGATTAAAACATTTCAAAAAGCATGGTCAGCTACTTGAAGCACAACGACTAGGACAGAGGACTCGATTTGATCTAGAAATGCTCGAAGAAACAGGATTTGTTAAGGGTATCGAGAACTACAGTCGATATCTTACAAATAGAGAGCCCGGTGAGCAGCCGGCTACTTTGCTAGATTATTTTCCGGATGATTATTTAATGTTTGTCGATGAGTCGCACATGACAATGCCTCAAATTAGAGGAATGTATAACGGAGATAGGGCTAGAAAAGAAGTTCTAGTTGAGCATGGATTTAGGCTTCCAAGTGCGCTTGATAATCGTCCGCTTCAATTTCCGGAGTTCGAAAGACACATAAACAAAGTTATTTATGTAAGTGCGACGCCTGCTGAATATGAGTTAAGTAGAAGTCCAAAGCCTGTAGAGCAGGTAATTAGGCCGACTGGATTACTAGATCCTCCAATTGAGGTTAGGCCAATTAAAGGACAAATAGATGATTTGATTGAAGAAATAAGATTTACAATTGCAAAAAAGCAACGGGTACTCGTCACTACCTTAACGAAGCGAATGTCCGAAGATCTGACCGAATACCTTCAAGAGCTAGATATAAAAGTTACATATTTACATAGCGATGTAGATACACTTGACCGTACAGATATACTTCGGGACTTAAGACTTGGAGTGTATGACGTGGTAGTTGGCATTAATCTTTTGCGTGAAGGATTGGATTTACCAGAAGTGAGCTTAGTAGCAATTCTTGACGCTGATAAAGAAGGCTT
>JBFJNW010000059.1:0-5046 GCA_041617975.1 Saccharimonadales bacterium (SeqCode) | reverse complement strand
ATCCTTCAAGTTTAATTTTGTTCGTTTTTCAAACATTGCTATTAATACGTTAACCCTGGATAAATCAATGCCGCTAGCTGTGCGTTTTGGGTATCCATAATTTGTTTGATTAACCAGTGCTTGCACTTCTACAAGTAGTGGCCTAGTGCCCTCTAATGTTGCTAGAATCACTGATCCGTCAGTTATTTGACGCTCTGCCAGCAACGCAGCAGATGGATTTTTAACAGGAGATAATCCAATGTTATTCATTTCAAAAATGCTAGCTTCGGTTGTTGATCCGTATCGATTTTTTGTAGCCCTTAGAACTTTAAAGCCACCAAAACTATCCCCTTCTAGCTGCAAGACAACGTCCACGAGGTGCTCTAAGACCTTAGGTCCAGCAATAGAGCCTTCTTTCGTCACGTGTCCTACAAGCACCAGTGCTGTATCAGTTGATTTAGCAGCTGCGGTTAGCATTCGAGTCGAGTTTGAAATTTGGCTCACAGAACCCGCCGTTGATGCAATTTCGTTACAACTTACAGTTTGTACTGAATCAACAATTACAACGTCATATGCGCCGTCTGCAATTGTTGCAGCGATATCGTTAGTGACTGTGCTTGTTGCTAATTCAAGATTTGCGGCTTTTACTCCGAGCCTTTTAGCCCTTAAGCCAATTTGATGAGATGACTCTTCTCCACTAACGTAAAGTACTTTGTGATTATTCGATAAGGCATCGGCTAATTGCAACAAGAGGGTGCTCTTGCCAACTCCAGGTTGACCAGCTATAAGATTTACACTTCCGGAAACTAACCCACCGCCTAAAACTGCGTCGACATCAGAGAATTTAGTAGCAAATCTTTTTTTATCAGATTTTATTGAACTAGAAATACTCATTGGTGTGAGAGCAGAACCTCTCGACGTTTTTTTCTCTGTCGAAAAGTTGCTAACGTCTACTTTTTCTTCTAATGTATTCCATTCATTACACTGAAAACAGCGTCCACTCCAAGAACTACTTGTTGCACCACAACTTCCACAAACGTATTGCACCTTACTCTTAGCCATATAAACTAGTTTAGCACTACAAAGCCGTACCTCGACTATCAATAGCATCAAATAGAACTTTTTGCTGCACAGCCAAATCGTTATGACTCTTAACGAGTTCGTTTAGTATGCCAATATCTGAATTATATCTGTCAATTAATGCCTTATAGCTATTGACCTGCTGGTTATACCCAGGTACAACAGCGTTATATTCTTCAATTTGATTATCCGATCGAAGCTGGTTTAATCTATTTGCTTCACTTTGCAAGGCGGCTTCTCGGTTATTAATTTCTGTTTTTCGAATCTTTAAATCCGACTCTAATTGGTCAATTTGAGAAGCCAATAGTTTAATTTGATTTTGTTGATTCGTGAACACTTCTTCGTAATCCTCAGCATAATCCACCACTGCTGATCTATCAATAAAATAATTAGAATAATGCTCCTCTAGCCCTTCAGGCAACTCTCTAATTTCTGTAGCCAAAATTGAATGCAGCTCGTTTCCAATTACAGCGGGGTCTCTTTTTTCGTAAGATTCAACGATACCCCTTAATCGATCATCTTGATCTTTTATGCTTTGATAGTAATCTAAGACAAGATTATCAACAGATTTTCTTTTATTTTCATCAAGCCGATCATAGGCCGCATGAAGCATTTCGTGCGCAGCTGTAACTTCCCTAATCCCTAAAAGTCTTTCGTCTTGTACATCATAAATATGAATTGATTGATTAGAAATATAACATCCAAGAACTATGGTTTGTTCAGACAACGTACAAGACTGATTGAACTCCTCTTTGTCTTCTAGTAGGGGATCGTGGACGTAAAAAAGCTTACGTCCGTAATCTGACATTTTTGTGTTGTCGGCAAGCTCTTTTATTTCAGAACTTGGTACGTAATCCCTGAGAGTATACCAATCAAGAATTTCCTGTCGATGCAAAACAGCAAACACAGATCCTACGATAACCGCTAGACTAATTGCGTAGCCCAGTACCCTCAAAACAATTTTCATTGCTCTATTTTACCACTTTTGCTTGAGGTTTTTCCTCGCGAAGTCGCTTATAGATTATTTTGTCGTTTGATGCAGAGACCTTTATTACATCCCCTCGCGTGTAGTTTTCTGACAGCATCTCGAGGGCGATGTGATCCTCTATGGTGTCCTCGATTAATCTGCGCATAGGCCTAACACCATTTTTTGCATCATAGCCGTCTTTTAGTAACTTATTTTTAGCAGTAGTGGTTAATCGTATTCCGATCCCGTGCTTGACTAGTCTTTGATGAAGTTCTTCGATTTGTTCATCAAGTATTTTTTTAACATCCATCTTAGTTAGCGCTCGGAACACTACTACCTTGTCGATACGATTAAGCAGTTCAGGGCGCATCATTTTCTTTAGCTCTTCGTGAACTTTATCTTTATTAGAAGCGTGTAATTTATCTAAATCTTTGAGATCCTCTGGTCGTTCAGCCTGGAAGCCGAATCTCGCTTCTTGCTGTAATTTGTCAGCCCCTAGATTGCTCGTCATTATTATTATCGTATTAGTAAAATCAATCTTTCGACCCTTGGCATCAGTTAACACGCCATCTTCTAATATTTGAAGTAGCATATTAAATACTTCTGGGTGGGCTTTTTCAATTTCGTCAAACAATACTAAGCTATACGGTTGTCTGCGAATTTTGTCAGTTAGCTGTCCACCCTCTTCGTAACCCACATATCCAGCTGGTGCACCAACTAGACGGGCAGCAGTATGGCGTTCACCGAATTCACTCATATCAATTTTTACTAAATTTTCTTCACTTCCAAAAAATTCTCTGGCAAGTACCCTAGCAAGTTCTGTCTTACCAACACCAGTTGGCCCGAGGAAGACAAATGACCCTATTGGACGCTTTCCGCTCGAAATACCAACTCTATTTCTTCTAATTGCCTTCGATACTGCCGTAACGGCTTCATCTTGCCCTATAACGTACTTCGATAAACCCTTTTCAAGACCTAGCAAGTATTTGGCTTCAGTTTTTATGACTTTTGCGACCGGAATGCCTGTAATCCTGGCAACCACATCTGCAACATCATCACTTTTCAAAATTAAAGCTGTTGAAGATTTGTCCTTGGACTTAAACTCTTTAATTTTTTCTGCAATCTGACTGGCATGCTGTTTGTGCTTTGCAGCTTTTTCGTAATCTTCTGCGTCAACCGCATCTTCGATTCGATTATTTACTAATTTTAGCTCTTTCTTGAGTTTCCTGAGTTCTGGCGGTGTGCGACCTTTGTCTACCCGCAGATGCGCGGCTGTTTCGTCAAGCAGATCAATCGCCTTGTCAGGCATATAACGATCATTGATATATCGTTTTGCAAAACTAACGGTATCTTCTAGAACTTCGTCAGATATCTTTACACTATGAAACTCTTCGTAATGCTTACGCAAGCCTTTTAGAATGGCATAAGTTTCTTTCGGAGTTGTTTCTGGAACTTGAATTGGCTGGAATCTTCGCTCTAGTGCAGCATCTTTTTCGATATGCTTGGTGTACTCATCGGTTGTAGTGGCACCGATTACCTGTATCTTGCCTCGGGCGAGTGCAGGCTTTAGGATATTGCCGGCGTCCATCGCTCCCTCTGCCGCCCCAGCACCTACAATTAAGTGAAGTTCGTCAATAAAAACTATAGTATTACTATCTTGCTCAAGCTCTGTCATGACTTTTTTAAGACGCTCTTCAAACTCTCCTCGATATTTTGTACCAGCAATCATACCCGCAAGATCGAGTAAAATCACACGCTTATCAAGCAAACTGTCAGGAACATCTTCTGCAACAATTCGCTGAGCGAGTCCTTCTACAATTGCGGTTTTACCAACTCCGGGTTCTCCGATCAGCACAGGATTGTTCTTTGTTCGCCTGTTTAAAATAGTGACTAATCTGCGTATTTGAACTTCACGGCCAACTACAGGATCTAATTTTTTATCTTTTGCTTGCTGAGTTAAATCGGTTCCAAAAAAATCCAGTGCAGTTTTTTTAGACTTTCGCTTACTTCGTTTTTGACCTTTTCCGGACTCTTTTCGCATGCCATCGTATTGTTGCTTGTTTAGGAATTGTTCAAGTTCGTTTAATAAATTATCTACTTCAACGTCCATGTCTCTCAAAAGCACTGTAGCCCGAGCATTTTTCTGAGTTACGATACTATACAGAATATGTTCAGTTCCGCAATAATCCTGATCATAATCTTGTGCAACATCATATGCCATTTTTAGTGTCAATTTTGCGGTTTCACTCAGCCCCTTTGCGCCCATATTTATAACAAGAGTTTTTGGAGTGGGATTTAAAGCAAGTCTGGCTCTATCTAGAGTAATTCCACGGGCGCTTAATAATTTTGCACCAATGCTACTGTCCTGAGCTAAAACGCCCAATAGTAAATGCTCAGTTCCGACATATGCACTCCCAAAACTACGAGCAATTGCATCTGCATGCTTAAGACTTTGAATTGCATTGTCAGTTAAGTGATTAATAAATTCCTGAAAATCTGAAGAATTTGGCATCATTATTTTGCCCCCTAATTAACGACGAACCTTTAAATCGTCTAATAACAGAATACCAAAATTAGCACTCACCAGTCAAGAGTGCTAATTAAGATTACAGCTCAGACTAATTACGCTATTTCATTAACTTGAGTTTATTCGCCGTGTTCCTCAATTGCGCTCAAGAGATTGTTTTCTAGTTCTGATTTTTTCTTTAGTTTTTGAACAACTGGTTTGCTTGATTCAGTGCCTTCTTTTGGCTCTTCTTGTGCTTCTGCTGCAGGCTCTTCAGGGCTAGTTGTGCTTGTTTCGCCTGAAATGTCAATTTCATAACCAGTAAGCTTACTTGCAAGCCTGACGTTTTGTCCGCCGCGTCCAATACCAATACTCAACTGATCTTCTGGGACAACCACTTTGGCTTTTTTGTTCTTTTCATCGATTGTTACGCTGCTGACTTTAGTTGGGCTCAAAGCATTAGTAATATAGTTGATTGGATTTTCGTCCCATACAATAATGTCGATTTTTTCTT
>JBFJNW010000058.1:0-5063 GCA_041617975.1 Saccharimonadales bacterium (SeqCode) | reverse complement strand
AGCATTTTCTGGAGAGGCGCTCCAACTAGTTTGCCGCGACCTATTAATAAAATCTTTTTACCGCGGAGCTCTACATTGTATCCACTAAGTAACCACAATATTGCGAGCGGAGTAGCTGGATCAAATTGAGCATTCTCACCAAGTGCATCAACGTCTTTGTTCGGCGCTACTCGATTTAAAATGTCGTCTGTTTGAGATACATCTGAAAGTGGAAGTTGAACTATTATGCCGTGGACCGAATTGTCATCATTTAGCTTAGCTATGGTTTCGATTGCTTCTTTTTGCTCAATTTTATGCTCTTCGACTTCGACTCCGATGTCTGCCCCATATTTTTGCTTCAATCTTACATAGGTGTTTATTACAGGGTCGTCAAGCGTTTGAACTATCGCAAGCTTAGGTATAATTTTACTTGACTGAATTAGCGAACGAGCATCACGCAGCTGTCGTTCTTTAATGTACTCTGACAAGTCTTTACCATTAAGTATTTTCATCTGTAAAAGTATACAGGATAAACTAGCGGATTGTTTGTCTTGAAATTATTATCACAACTCCCTATTATGTATTTATGCTTAGACGGTTAAGTTTATTAACTTTGTGTCTAGTGCTCTCTTTTGTCCCATTTTCCGGAACCCTTAATGCAGAAACTTTAGAAGAAACACCTGAAAAACCACCAATAATTATTACAGAGATATACTCTAACGCCCCTGGCTCTAGCGAACTAGGATTTGAATACATAGAACTCCACAACCAGACAGATAAAACAATCGAATTAACTGGTTACGAGCTTTCTAGAGCAGGAAACGCAACCATTCAGTTCCTTGACTCGATCGTTCTAACTTCTGGTGAGTACATGGCGATATACACTGAGTTTTCATTAATTAACTCTGGTGGAATAGTATTTCTAAAATATCCAGCGATAGATGAAGTGGAAACTATTTACGAATACGAATACCCAGCTTTGTCAGAGGACCTGTCTTGGTCATTTATTTCTGAAGAGTGGCAGATTGCCGAGCCAACACCAAGTGAATCAAATCCACTAATTATTGAAGATATTGAACCTCAAGACCCTGAGCCAGAACCTGAAGATGAAACTGAAAAAGAAATTAAGGAATCAACACTATGCGATATTACGAATGTACAAATTAACGAAATCGTAGCCAACCCCAAAGGCTCAGACGCAATTGGTGGTGAATACATAGAGTTATATAACAATGATGACGTGCCTGCTAATTTAGAAGGTTGCACTATATCAACTGATAAATTAACGCTATTGTCTTTACCTGCTGTAATCGTGCAGCCCAATGGTTACTATTCAATTGAGCTTTTTAATGACCTGCTTAATGGCGGAGGCACGGTAACACTAACCACTTTGACTGAAGAAATAGTTGTGTCCTACCCTGCTCTACTTGACGATCAATCCTGGTCATTTATAGACAGTTCATGGGTCGCAACTAGTGTAATGACTCCAAATGCAAAAAATCAAATTCCGCCTCCTGATACACCTAAAACGCCTGAAGTTAAAGCCTTAGAACCGTGCCCAGAAGGCAAAGTCAGAAACCCGGAGACCAATAGATGTAGAACAATAGCAACACTCGCGAGCACATTACTGCCTTGCTCGGCTGGATCTGTGCGAAACCCAGATACTAATCGGTGCCGTAAAATAGTTTCTAGCTCAACAAGCTCCCTAAAACCATGCAACGCAAATCAAGAGCGCAACCCAGAAACAAACAGATGCAGGAAAATTTCATCTGCACAATCAACCGATTGCCAAGAAGGCTATGAAAGAAACCAAGAAACAAACAGATGCAGGAAAATCCCACAAGTGCTTTCAAGTTCAACTTTTAACACTCCGACCAAAGAGGCAGGAATTCATTCGGGCGTGTTTATTTTTATGACTATTTTGATAATAGGGTATGGAATTTATGAATATAGATTTGATATTGAGAATATCTTTTCTAAAGTAAAACCGTTAATAATAAAAACCTAAAGCTTACTAATGTATACTACGAATAACTAAATAAGGAATTTTTGATGGACAATCAACCCACTATGCTCCCCGAAATAAAAACTAAAGTAAAAGCAAATCCAATCTACCACCTTAAAAGAGGTATCAAAAATGCACTTTCAACTAATGCAAAAAGCATCATAGGTCTAGCTGTATTACAAATTATCGGTAGTATTATTTTTGCAATTGCATTGATAGGATTTGTCTTATCTTCAATCGGATTTGGATTTAATGGATTTGGATCTAATGCCCCTGGAAAAGGTGCACCAATAATAATCGGTGCTGTAATATTTTCATTATTAGTTTTCTTTTTTTTAGTGGTAATTCAAATCGCTGCTACAAGAATCCTGCTTACTGGTGTGCGTTTGCAAAAAACGTCATTAATGGAAGCTATCAATTTCTCTAAGTCACGATTCGGACTTGTGTTTCAACTAGTTCTGCTCTATTTATTAGCATTCATAATTCTAATAACTGTCTCTATTTTCTTGCCTTCACCTTTAGGTCCACTTTTATCATTTATCGGTGGAATAACATTAATAGTCTATAGCGTAAGGTTAATTTATTTTTCTACTGTCATAGCTGACGACGAGAAGCCAGCTAGTGCAATTATCGCCGTTAATAAAGGCTACAGTGTTCTAAAAAAGAGCGTTGGTGCGACTTTAATGATGATGCTGCTATTCATAGTTATTCAAGCAGCTCTTAATGCTTTAACACCACAACAGCAACCTGATTATGGGTTAAGTAATAATTCAACTAGCAGTGATCTTAACTTTGAATCCAGCAGCTCATCTTCATTTTCGTATAGTTCGGAACTTGACGATGAAATAACTTACTCGAATGATTTCGACGATTCATCAGATCCGTTTGGTTCTGTTGTAGAGAGCACTTCTACTGGTTTGGTATTAGGTGCAGTCATCCTCTCGATATTGGTTGGAGCAATTTTAGGTATTCTAGCCAGCGCTGGGTTTGTTAGTATCTATGACGAAGCATCGCAAATTCTTGGCTTTAACTCCAGTGCTAATACTGGTGAACCCGCTCTAAGCTCAAGTGCTGCTGCACCGCAAGCGTTAAACTCACCAAGTCCTGTAAGCACCCCAGAACTAGGAACTACAACGCATACCCCACAAACTATAAACCCTACCCCCGAGCAGCCAGAAAAATAAAAGTCTTGTACTTGCACAAACAGGGGTAATCTGCTAAAGTTGCCCCTGTTACAATATTGGGCCAGTAGCTCAGCTGGTTAGAGCACCTGCCTCTTAAGCAGGGTGTCGAGGGTTCGAGTCCCTCCTGGCCCTCCAAAAAAGTAGCATCTATCCTCGCCGATAGGTGCTACTTTTTTAGTTGGCTGGCGAACTCGGATTCTCGGCACGCCTAAGGGTGTTGAGGCGAGAAATGACAGTGGCATCTCGCAAGCAAATCTTACTATATAAGAACTAGTATTGTTAGCGAAGTCTCCAGTCGTCCAAAGACAAGTCATTCACTATTTCCATCCAATTCAGTTATAAAACATTTTATCTATTCTGCAACTTAGTACAAAGAAGTAGTTTTTTACGATGTTCAAACAACTTCACAGCAATAGTATAATAGTTTGTAGAAAGCGAGGTATGTTATGAAATTAACGATATTTGCTCACTACTACGATCAACATATGATGGAATCTGAGACCTGGGGATTTGGTTTCGTTATAATGGTATCCTTGATTTTGGCAATAACTTTAACTGTAATATACACCGCAAAGTCCACCAATAATAAATCATCAAGACAAGGAAGTAATATTGAACCCCTTGATATTGCCAAGTCTCGTTATGCCAAGGGAGAGATCACTAAAGCACAATTTGATGAAATGAAAAAGGACTTGAAATAACTTATTCGTAAATCTACCGAGCACAATACCTGAAATTACTTTAGAAAAGTGAGTAAAGCTTTTTAATAAAACTTTAATTTTTACAGAGTAAGAAATAGCTCTAGATTTTTTAAGAACTTGCGACTTAAAAGGTGCTCATATTCCTGAGTGCTGAATTTACAAATTATTAAATCCTAGTTAAACCCCTGCCATTTGTTCTGTTATACTCGTAATTAAGCATGTTATTTTCAATATTTTCTATTGTAGTTGGTCTAATAATTCTTATTGTTGGAGCCGAAGGCCTAGTTCGCGGCGCAGCCTCGCTTGCTGCAAAACTTAATGTTTCGCCACTAGTAATTGGTCTGACAATTGTATCTTTTGGTACGTCTGCGCCCGAATTAACCGTAAATATTGTTTCTGCCATTAACGGATCGCCTGATCTGGCAATTGGTAACGTTATTGGAAGTAGTATTGCAAACATTTTTCTAATTTTGGGCGTAAGCTCACTTATTACACCACTTACAGTAAAAGCATCTACAGTTTACAAAGAAATTCCATTCGCAGTTCTAGGTGCTTTCTTGATTTTTGTGCTAGCGAATGACCAATTATTCGATGGTGCTCAAGCTAATTTACTCGGAAGAACTGATGGAATAGCATTAATCTCATTGATGGGTATCTTTATGTATTACATCTATGGGCTAGCTAAAGATGAAAAGCAAAAGCAAAAAGAAATAACTCAAGCTGGTGGCGAGGCCATGAGATATGACATTCCGGCTTCACTTCTTTTAGCAGCAGGCGGTATGGCTGGCCTAGTACTTGGTGGAAAGCTTCTTGTTGATGGAGCTGTTGATGTCGCAATGACGGCAGGCTTATCTGAAGCTCTCATAGGCCTAACTATTGTTGCAATTGGTACATCCTTACCAGAACTAGCCACGTCAATAGTGGCGGCTCTTAAAAAGCATTCAGATATCGCCGTGGGCAATGCTGTGGGATCTAATATTTTTAACGCATTCTTTGTGCTTGGCACAACCAGCACGATCTTGCCTTTGCCGTTTAGTACATCCATAAATGCAGATGTAATATTTGCAATTGTGGCTATGCTTATGTTGTTTTCTTTTATGTTTATCGGCAGTAAGCACAAACTCACAAAATTTGAAGGCTCGCTTCTACTTTCTGGCTACCTAATTTATCTTGTATTTTTAGCCATTAGAAATT
>JBFJNW010000057.1:0-5104 GCA_041617975.1 Saccharimonadales bacterium (SeqCode) | reverse complement strand
TAAGATTATTGCGCTTGACGACTCTCAAGCCTTGCCGGTGTCCGATCAACTTGCCAGCCAGCGCGTTGTTGAGGGCGAAAGGCTGTGCCATTTATCGAATAACCAAGGCACTTTTGCTTTGCGGCATATTGATTCTTTTGGATTGTCGCGAACAGAAGCAAATTATTATCACCCAGAGGTAGACGCGCAAAAATTTCTGCAGTGGGATCAACCCTACAGCCCTACAAATTGGCTGGAGCCTGCTCCAGGCGGCAACAATGTACTACAGTTAAACAGACAAAATATTTACAGCTCGGGCTACGAGATTACGGTTCATAAAAATTTCAAATCTTGGGGCAAGGTATTGCCAAGTGGCGGATTTTTACGTTGGGGAGTTGACCCAGAAGAGATAAATAATAGAAGTTATAAAAAACTAACTTACAATGACGATTCAAAAGTCATCGCCCTAAAACATGCGTTTTCCAGAAACGGAAGATTTTTGCTGATAAGTAATAGCGAAGGGCTTTTTAAGGTAGATCTCATCAACAACACCCGAACTTTTGTGTATGGAAAGTTCCCAAGCGGCAGACCCATTAACTTTGCAATCAGTAACGACGGTAAGTTCGTGGCTGTATCTTCGTCTAATGCCCAGCTAAAACTTATAGACACAACAAGTTGTGCGTTAACCGAATCTAAAGGCTCGTGGTCTAAGCGCCTAGTTTATTTTGTTCCGCTAGGCACATATGACGGCTGCCGGGAAATTACCGATGCTAAAATTACTTTAGCCAAACAAGATTCATTAAAAGCAAATACTCAAATTAACAGAGTGTTTTTTAGCGCTCGGGGTGACAAATTAACCTTTAGCATGGGCGAGGTTACCGACGCCCAGTGGACTACATATGAGCTCAGAGCACTAGATTTTGTGTCTTCAGCTCAAGGCTATTTGGCCATGGGGGATAGCTTTACGAGTGGTGAGGGAGAAACGCATGGAAGTGAGTGGTACGAGCCCGGGACAGACGACCAGGGCGAAAAAGACACGTTTTCCGGAAGGAATCTCTGTCATTTATCGCGTCGTAGCTACCCATACCTGATCGCTATAGAGTTTGGGTATTTAGAAACAAACACCGCTAGCCCGCCCAGAGATGGATTGTTTCATTCTGTTGCTTGCAGTGGGGCAAAAATTCACAACATAACAGGGGAAAAAGGTGAAAAGCACGACGACGGAAATGAAGATGAATTTGCTACAACCGACAATCAGTTTAGATTCAATGAATTAACAATTCTTTTCGATTGGCACCCAGGATTTACTGCACAAATAAACTCACTTAACGATAATAATCTTGCAAGTAACACTTCTAGAAACTTAAAACCCGAAATCTTAACTATCGGAATTGGCGGTAACGATGCTGGATTTGGGGATTTTCTGAGCTCATGTTTACGCCCAGGCAACTGTGATTTCGCAGTTAACGACACAACAAAAGCTACAAACTTAGGTGTAATGATCGCCCAGCAGAAACCAAGGCTAACTAGTATGTACAAAAAAATCAAAGCCAATTCGCCCGAAAGCGATATTTACGTGCACGGTTATCCTGTTTTTGTACGGCCCGCAGGCGGCAATTGCGGCGTAAATGTACGTCTGGATGACGCAGAGCGCTTGTTTGCAGCTGGGGCAACACAGTATCTAAACAGTGTAATTAAATCCAGCGCACAAGAGGCGGGGGTAATTTATGTTGATATCACAAATATTTTCGAAAACGGTAGATTATGCGACTCTGGTCCAAAATACATAAACGGAGTTACAGCTGGAAACGATAAGTGGGGTGTCGCCGGCAATGAGTCATATCACCCAAATTCATTAGGGTTTGAGCGCTATAAAACGACTTTGCTAGAGAGAACCAACAACTTCGCTCTTAACATGCCAGATCCTATCTCCACACAAATCCCAGTGCCGGATAATTCATTATTTGGACAAGAAGTGGTAAGGCGAATTAATAAAATGAATAACGGTGGTGACGACTCAGCCCAGATTCAAACCTCAAACGGTGTTATCGCACATCAAACCGACGACCAGTTAACAATAGATCAAGATAATATGTACCCTCTGTCCAGTCTAGATGTTTATGTATACTCATCCCCAATTCATATCGGCACATTTAGTACGGATGAATCCGGTAATTTTAAAGCGGTAATTGACTTGCCGGATCTTGATCCTGGATATCACGAGTTGCATTTATTGGGACACGATAAATCCGGCCAAAAAGTAGACATTTACCAATCGTTTTTGATAGAAGATCCGTCTGCCAGCTATTCAAATGGCGTATCTGATGGCCAAAATTCATGCCCTGTGGCAAAAAGTACTGGTATGGATAGTGATAAAGACGGAGTAGATGATGGCTGCGATGGAGCCAACCCAACCCAGGCTAGATCAAATAACACAGCTGATAGTCCTGTGCTTTTGACAGCCCAATCTAACTTTAATACCACCCCAACACCTATAGCCAGCGAAGAAGCATCTAGTAATCCAGAAGTTCTTGCATTGTCGAACAGCCCGATCCAGCCAATCACGAGCAGCGAAAATCAGCCATCTGATCAGCAAGCCAAACAAGGTGTAAATTGGCTGATTATATCCATAAGTGGTATGTTTATATTAATCATTTCAACATTCGTACTAACAAGGATTATTAATGGCAAAACCCAATAAAAAAGATCAAATTACCAAGCTGATAAAGGCGCATAAACTAATAGTAGTTTTATTAATAATTTTGCTTTTGGTGCTAATAAATCTTGGATACAACAAATACAAGGACTGGGACAACGCCCGCATGATTCAGGGTCTGTCACGCGATTTCCCTGCGCTTGTAGCTCAAATAGAGGATGCAACTGGCTTGGAGCTTCAAATTACTTCTAATTGCATGACAACTCAGGAGAAATTTAGTGGCGGAATCAAGACCTGTGAATACCTGGTTGTGCATAACGATATTGACGAAGAATTATTAAGCACAGCAAAAGGCGCTGTATTAGAGTCGGACACATTCAAAAGGCCTAAAATTACAGACAATAAACTAGGCTATGACGTCGAATATCACAATAAAAATTCCTGCACACTTTCAAACAGAGATAGATTTTACTTCAATTGTATTGTTGCGGTGCGTGATGCCAATGTGCCTAAAATCAAGCAGCTACTAGGGCGCTAATCTTTCAACGCTTTTTTGTAGACTTCTAAGGTTTGCTTGGCCATGGTTTGCCAAGAGAATTTTTGCAGCTGCTTTTTACCTTTTTTGATCAAATCTTTCTTAAGCTTTTCGTCAGTAATGACCTCTGTTATTTTTGCTGCCATGTCTTCAATGTTCCGCGGGTCAAAATAGTGTGCTGCATCGCCATTAACTTCCGGTAAACAGGTCGCGTTGCTGCTAACTACTGCACAGTCGTGCGCCATGGCTTCTAGGCCTGGCAAGCCGAAGCCTTCACTCAAGGAAGGGAAGACGTATGCCTCCGCATTTTCATAAAGCCATTTTAATTCTTCGTCGCTAACAAATCCGGTAAACACAATGTTTTTGCGGGACGGTGATTTGTCTGCAAATTCCGCAAGCTGTTCGTAATAGTACTCTCGCTTCCCCGCTAACACTAATTTTAGTTCAGGTTGTGAAGTATTGATAATTTCCAGTGCTTTGATTAGTCGCTCAAGGTTTTTATGTGGAAAGGCCGTGCCAACAGCAAATATGAATTTTCCGTTTACAGATTTTGGCTTTTTGGCACTAACTGCCATAGTAGGCTCGCTTGCGCAGTGCGTGGTGGTGATTTTACCCCTGGTAGCCGGATATTTATCGTGTAATTGATTCTGAACATAGTCGGATATAGTGATGATTTGGGCGGACTTTTTGTTGCTCCACCAAAATAGCAGCCGGTACCCAGCCATTTTAAGCCAAAAGATCGGCAATGGAGTTTTTCCAGCCCGAGTGTAGCGCAACATAGTGAAATCCATGGTGGTAGTAACTGTTTTGCCAAAATACAGTATTGGCTGTTGGTTCATCGGGAAGTGAACAAGATCAGCCTTAAGACCGTATAACTGCCGGGCAAATCCAATTTGGTCCAAGGGATTAAATGAAAACTGCGGGTATTTGCAATCGACTCGGGTAAAGTTACTGACTTTAGGTTGCCAAGGATCGTCTGGTGTAATTAGTACATAATATGAATAATTAATGTTAATCGCTTGTAGATGTTCGAGCAATCTATCAACGTAGCGCCCAGTACTAGACCGCCTAATCCTCGCATCGATAACAATATTTCGTGACATTAGGTACAATTATATCCGATGTTAGACACTTTAAAGAAGATTCCGTCTTAAGGCATGTTCATATACACTTTGGACAAACGAAGCCGTAGTCACCCAATGGTGTCTCCTCAGCGGTGTCGCTATAGCTTCGGGATCTTTGGCGGACGGCCGTGATAAAGAAGATCGTTAATTTCAGAAACGGATACTTTTCTATTTGTCTGAATATGTCTTCTGGCACGAAGTGTATGGGGTATTAAGCGCACAGCAGCAAAGTAAGCTTTTATGTGGACAAGTATTTGACCATGAGTTAGCGCGCCCAGTGCAAGTCGCAGGCTTTGCAAAATTGCTAATGGGAAGTACTTCCAAAACAATATCCCAGGCATGTTCTTAAGGAACAATATGTGGAAGTTTTTAGTCGAGTGAAACCTGGTAAAAGTACCCAACTTGTCGCTAGTCGCGGAAACTTTATGATAAACCTTAGCCTTTGGCTCATAAAACACTTTCCAGCCAGCCAGCCTGGCCCTAAAGCTAATATCTACATCCTCAAAATATGCAAAAAACTTTTCGTCAAACACTCCAATGTCATCAAATAACTTAGTCCGATAAAGCGTAGCACCCGCAGGTGCGCTAAAAACCTCTTCAGCTTCGTCATATTGACCCTCGTCTGTATGGTTTCTGCCACGCGGGAAAGGCAATCCCCAAATAGAGTAGTAATCTCCAGTGCTATCTATGTGTTTTTTATCGTCACGTAGTTGTTTGCAGTTTACGATTGCAATATTTTCATTAGTTTCGATGCGATCCACGAGTTGTTTTAGCCAGTTTTTATCTGCAACAGCATCATTGTTAAATAAT
>JBFJNW010000056.1:0-5145 GCA_041617975.1 Saccharimonadales bacterium (SeqCode) | reverse complement strand
GTCTAGCATTACTAAAGTTAGATTACACCTTTGAGTAGAAGCTTGAATAAACGTCTTCAAATTTTCCATTAACAATGTCGATTGTTGCTTGATGGAGTGCATATTCTGATAATTGCCCATCCTTAACGCTTTTACGAATAGATTCAAATACTTTAACTGCAGGATTATCGTAATCTTTTGGCTCTATGACTATTACCGAGTGCCCTATTTGTAAATTTAACATAACACCACAGAAACCTAATGATTCTAGATTTTGTGCAAAATCTGGATAATTAATTTCATTTATTACTTCTGGTTTTGTGCCTGGATAATTTGCAACTGCACGCTCTTCGGCGATCATAAGTGGATCTACGAAATCAGGGAATTCTTCCATGATATCTAAACGCGTTTTACTTGTAGGCTATCTAGTTCTACTGGAGTCTCACGCCCAAACATATTAACCAGGACTTTGAGCTTGCCTTTAGCTTCGTCAACTTCGTTAATTGCACCGTCAAATCCTTTGAACGGACCGTCAATGATGTTAACAACTTCGCCTTCTTTAAAGTCAATTTTATGCTTAGGCTCTTCGCGACCCATTCTTTTAAGAATCTTATCTACATCTTCTTGAGAAATAGGTGTTGGTTCACTTCCTGATCCGACAAATCCAGTGACTGAAGGAGTATTACGAACTATGTACCACGCATCTTCGCTCATTTTCATCTCAACGATTACATAACCTTGGAAAATCTTTTTTTCTACGACTTTACGTTTTCCGTTTTTGACTTCGATCATCTTTTCTTTAGGAACAATAATCTGAAAAATTTTATCGTTCATATCAAGTGATTCTGCTCTTTGGCGAATACTTTCAGCTACTTTTTCCTCGTAACCACTATAAGTATGAATCGCATACCATTGTTTTTGTGAATCGTATCTCTTAACCATTTTCTATCCTTATCCTAATAATATTTGCTTAAATAAAATATCTAGTCCGTAATCAAGAACAAATACAACACCACCAAAAACAACAGCAAAAGATATCACTGAAATAGTCATTCTGGTTGTATCTTTTCTGTTTGGCCACTTGACTTGCTTTATTTCTGCCCAAGCATTTGTAAAATATCTTGGCATAATTCTTGCACGTTTGTTTAAAAACTTACCGACTTTATTGTTTGGCAATTTGATCGGGTGATATTCTTTTTTGCTAGCTTTTGTGACATTGCTTATTGGTTTTTTTGCAGCTCTTACTACGCGCTTTGCTTTAGCGTTTTTCTCTGGCTGTGCTGAACTACGAGCAGATCGCTCTCTAACAGTTTCGGCCTTTTTGACCTGGCGTTTTTTATTCTCTGCCACCTTGTCTCCCATAAATTAAAAAACCTACCATATTTGGCAGGTGTCAACATAATGATACTACTACTGTTACTAAATTTCGTCAACTTATTCAAGATTCTGATATAGTTAAAGTTAATGATACTTATGCTTGGCGTTGGGGCCATTATTGAACTATTGACGGTACATATTAGTTTACTATGGAAGATAAAATTGATTTCTGCTTCTTTGGTTACCGTATCTATTGGAATGTATACAGGCTATTCAGTAGCAAATGGACTAACTAGTATTGGTCTTCTATTGTTACTTTTAAATACTTTTAGACTATTTAATGTTATTAAGTTTGCTAGACCAAATATTCATCCACACTACCTGCGAAGCGTCACTAAAAGAAGTAGCAATATATTTAGTATTATTCTATTTGGGTTACTGATACTTCAAAATTCAAACATTATTCTTGGTGTTGCAACAATCTCTGTATGGGCAATTCTTTTATTTTGCATAAGTCTTGCAACGCTAGCTATAACGGCCAAGAACTTGCAAAAAACACAGCATCATAAATCTAATCATTATTTTTCTGACAAAGAGTTACCCACCGTTACAGTTGCTATCCCAGCAAGAAATGAAACAGATGATTTGGCTTCATGCATTAGAACAATTCTCGCTAATGACTATCCAAAATTAGAAATACTAGTTTATGATGATTGCTCATATGATAGAACAGCTGAAATCATTAGAGATTTCGCTCATGATGGAGTACGCTTCATATCTGGATTGCCGCCAGAAGATAGATGGCTCGCTAAAAATAAGGCCTATGACACACTATACGATAATGCAAGTGGCGAAATTGTATGATTTTGTGGAGTTGATGTCAGATTAGGCCCAGTAGCAATTCGAAGCTTGGTTAGTTCAATGCTCACAAAGAATAAATTAATGATGAGCGTAATGCCCATACGAATTGGAGGAGGTATGCAAACCTCACTGATTCAACCTCTTCGTTATTGGTGGGAACTGGCTCTACCAAGAAAAACTTTTAACAGACCGCCTGTATTAAGCACTTGTTGGATAATAGAACGTAAAGCATTAAAAAAATTAGGTGGCTTCGAGGGAGTAAGACACAACATACTTCCCGAAAGATATTTTGCCCGAGAGCTAGTTAAAACCGATAAATATTCTTTTATTAGAGCAGATGAACATCTAGATATAAAAACCGTTAAGTCAGCAGAAGAGCAACTAAATACAGCTATCAGAGTCAAATACCCTTCACTCAGAAAACGACCAGAAAACGTTTTGCTTTTAATCGTCATTGAAGCAACTGTACTTTTTGCCCCGCTTGTTTTTACATTATCTTTAGCAACAAACGGATTAACATTAACTGGCATATTGGGAGGCTTATCATTGTTTAGCTTTGTTGCAGTTCACTATCTCATAATGTCTGCAAGTCATCCTTTTCATAGTACTTTAGCGCTTTTTAATTATCCGTTTGCAGTAGCAACGGAGATAATCCTTACTATTTATTCTCTGTATAAGTATGAGTTTGGCACAGTCAATTGGAAAGGCAGAAATGTCTGCATACCAACAATGCACGTTATCAAAAAACTACCCAAAATCTAAGAGCTAGTTTCGGTTTTTTCGAGATTAGGGATGTAGATGGAAAACACCGAACCTTTGTTTAGTTCACTCTCGACATCTATTTCTGCATGAATTAGTCTGGCCAATTTCATAGTTACGTATAATCCAAGACCAGTTCCGTTATTTGCCCTTGTTCTAAAGTCTTCGCTTCTAAAAAATTTATCAAAAACTTTTTCTTTGTCGGCCTTGCTTATTCCTATCCCCGTATCAGCAACATAAAATTCAACACCATTGGCTTTAGGTTTAGCTCCGATAGTTACACTACCTTTTTCGGTATATTTTATTGCATTAGTTATGAAGTTTTGTAGTACTTCTCGGACGTATAATTTACTTGATTGCAACAACTCTAATTTTGGATCTTGTTCATTTTTAAGATCCAAGCCCTTTTCGTTAGCATCTTTGGTATAACTTGATACCAAATCGTCTACCAATTCATGAATGTTAATTGATTCAATGTCTACTTGCAGTTTGCCCCGTTCGGACCTTGATAAAGTAGCAAGATCATTAATTAGTCCTGCTAAAAATGTTACCTGTATGTGGGCTTGTGTGACGGCTTGTGACAGCTGCTCATTATTTATGCCAGCTTTTTCTAATAAGAATTCCATGTTGCCGATATTACCTTCAGCAATCGCTATAGGTGTTCTAAGTTCATGGCTAACAACGCTAATAAATTCATCTCTTTCTTCTTCTAATGATTTTTCGTGAGTTATATCACGGAGCAGTACTACGTATCCATGCATGCCGTCTTGCCCAAATCCAAGCCTCACCGGCGCAATACTGACATAAACATTAATTATATCGTTCTCAGCGTAGACAACTCGCCAATCCCTAGTAGTAAATGGAGTTTTTAATTCATTGATTAACTTTTCAATATCAACAGGCTGATTATTATTATCTATAAAATTTAGAAACTCTGTAACTTGTTTTCCAGTGACGGTAGCATTTACATCTAAAATATTTAAAGCTGCACCATTGCTTACGACAATGTCTAATTTTTTATCTATCGCAAGTACACCGTCCCCCATGCTGTTAATGAGGCTGGTTAGACGCTCTCGCTCTAGCTCGGCACTTTGAACCGTATGAGAGTTTGTCGTGGACTGAATTGGCATGCATCCATTATGCCATAAACATTAGCGATATGAACTAGCTAGATTATACGAGCTTGATAATTTTTTATTTCTTTTCTGATTTCTGCAAGGTTATCAACATGCTCACTCAAGGCTAACCAAAAACGACTACCATGAGCCAATATCTCTGTGTGCTGAAGTTCGTGTAATAAAACGTAATCTATTAAATGCCATGGCAACTGAATTAAATAACTGTTTAAAATAATCTCTCTTTTTTGAGAGCAACTACCCCATCTGCCTTTTAACCGCTTCACATGACAGCTTGTAAACGAGAATCCATATGATTTAGCTATATCGTGTAGTCTAGGGATAAGAAGAGTCTCTGTGTCAATTTTTAACGCTCTAAGGACTGCCCTCTCAGCCACTTTCTGGACTACTGGGTTGCTTGTCTCTAAATTACTGGGTAATTTTACGACTATAAATTGATCATTTAGCCGACTTGTGGGTTTTTGGGCATCTTCACTTGATAGAAATTTCAACTGATAAGACTTACCAATTATCTGGCCATTTACTAGCAAATTTTTCTGAGTTTGATGATTTGCAATCCAAGTTTTCTTTAATTGAGCAAATTCTATTCCAGCTTTATACGGCAACCATCTTGGCTGAGTTACTCTTACCGTACCATCGCCCGTAACGCTCAATCGTATAGTTTTAGAGCCTTTTCTTTTGTATATAGAAATATCGCCCACGCCTTCAATTTGGTATCGCTTAGCAGGCATGACTAATGAATGCGGATATTTCGCCTAGAAGGATCGACTCTTCCCGCAAGTGGATTTGGAATATTATTGATTAGTTCAGGGCGTGCAATTTTGCCTGCCGTGAGGTTTGGATTTACCAAGCCTTTATCGTATAGACGCTTCATAGCCATCTTAAACTGCGTGTTGTAAGTGTGCTTGCCACTTAAAACTAGGTAATCTTCAACTTGTGAAGGGTTCTGCATATGACCTGCAACATGCCTGAATAGATTTTCGTCAATATCAATCGCATATTTGTCGTCTGTTTTTCTGCGATCACGATTTCTAGCTCGCTTATAAGCTGTGTCGGGGTCTATCTGCAACCAAACAAGCACAGATTCTGCATC
>JBFJNW010000055.1:0-5160 GCA_041617975.1 Saccharimonadales bacterium (SeqCode) | reverse complement strand
CTCCATTAAATGAAGTTATATTGAATTCTCTCAAGCAAGCTATAGCAAAAGATTCAGACACAAACAAAGCCACGCACACCAGTAAATGGAAATCATCGTGGATTAAATCAATTAATGGCGAAAAAGGCTTGCACGACGAGCGAAAGCGTAATAACTGGTGGCTAGCTTTGTCGGATGTATATGATCAGTACAGAAATACCTTACATGAACGTGGTTTTTACGATTACTCCGATATGCTGGTCGAAGTAATTTCGCAAATGGAACAAAACGAAGATCTTAGGAGCGATATACAGGAAAGGTTCTTGTACGTTTTAATTGACGAATTTCAAGATACTAATCCAGCTCAAATGCGCTTAGCTCATTTAGTTTCAGATCACATTACCGCAAAAGAACAACCGAACATTATGGTAGTAGGTGATGATGACCAGTCAATTTACAAATTCAATGGCGCGGAACTCAATAATATGCTCAATTTCAGACATGATTACAAAGTCAAAAACCCAATTGTACTTGAAGAAAACTATAGATCTTCTCAAGATGTGCTTGATGCATCACGTAAGATAATCGAACAAGCCGATGATCGACTCGTAAACCGAGAGCAAGACATTGAAAAAAACTTAGTTGCAGTAAATGGCTCCGAGCTAGACGGTACTTTAAAGCACACGATTTACGAAACTGAAGAGCATCAATTTAGTAGCATTGCTAAAAAAATTGCGGATTTAAGGAGCAATGGCATATCTGATATAGCAATTTTAGCCAGAAATCATTCTTCTCTTCTTAGGCTTGCACATATATTGCAAAAGAACGACGTGCCGGTTAATTACGAAAAACAAAGTAATGTCATGGAGCATGAGGCAGTAAATCAAATTATTTTACTTGCACGATTAATTATCGCGATACAAGATGGCGACATAAATGCTACGAACGCACTACTCGCAAAAATCCTTAGACACCCTGCATGGGAAGTAGCGGCAACAAGTCTCTGGAAGTTGGCAATAGAAAATCGCTCAAAACCTGACTGGCTTTCGTCAATTAGCAATTCAGGTGACGAAAGACTTAAATCATTCCATGACTGGGTGCAGTGGCTAGTAACAAACTCTGATAATCAACCCTTAAATATGACAGTCGAACATCTTATAGGCTTACGAGAATCAGATATCTATACTTCAAACCTAAAAAAGTATTATTTGTCATCAGAATCCACAAACCAAAAATACATAGAAACATTAGCAGCAGTCTCTAAATTACGATACTTAACAAGCGAATTTTCTAGGCACAATGTGGTGACACTTCGTGATTTGATTAGATTAATAGACGTATCTAAAGATAACAGTCAAATTATCACCAACAATTCTCCGCTAATAACTGGAAGAGATGCAGTTCAATTACTGACCGTTCATAAAGCTAAAGGACTCGAATTTGATTGTGTTTTTGTAGTCGACGTCATCGAGGACAATTGGAAGCCAAAAAATAGTGGGCGAAAACCACCAGCCAATCTTCCTCTCCAGCCATATGGAGATAACTACGATGACTATATAAGGCTTTTGTATGTTGCGACCACCCGAGCAAAATCAAGTCTGTATCTAAGCAGTTACAAGTTTGATCATGCAGGTAATGATGTGATAGCTAGCCCGCTTATTCATGATGTACTGAGCAGCGAATCAGAGAAAATTGATCGAAATTCGATCATTTCAATTTTAGAAGAAAATGTTGAATGGCCAGATGTAACGGTCAAAGAAAGAGAGCAGTTACTTCGCCCATTAATAGATAATTTTTCGCTTAGTCCTACTACTTTAATTCACTTTCTTGATGTGCCAAGTGGAGGGCCGCTAAGTTTCGTGCAATCAAGCATATTGAGAGTTCCAGCTGTTAAATCAAATTACCAGTTTTACGGTACAGCAATTCATAACACTCTCGAGCAAGCACAAATTTTAAAAAATAAAGGCACACTGAGCCAACAAGAAATTATTAGTATTTTTAGTCGTGAAATTTCATCCCAACAACTTACTCGAGCAGATAAACAAATTTATGAAGCCAAGGGCATAGCGGCGCTCAATAAGTTATTTATTGACTACGGCTATGCTTTGCCAAAAGACAGTAAACCAGAACAAAACTTAACAGATATTATTATCAATAATCGGCCTGTAAGTGGCAAGGTAGACAGAATAGATTTTGAGGAAGAGAAACTTACAATAATTGACTATAAAACTGGTGGGGCATTGTCATCGTTTAATACAAAAAATCAGCAGTTGGCCATAAAAGCTTGGAAACATAAGCTACAACTTATCTATTACTCAATGCTGATTAAACAAATACCAATCTATCAAAAGTATAATACAGTAGAATCACAAATGGTTTACGTAGAGGCTGATTCGCCTAATAAATTAATACTAAGCTATCAGGCAACTGAAGAAGATATCGAAAGATTACAAAACTTGGTTAGTGCTGTCTGGAATTGCATAGAGCATCTTAATTTTCCTGACACTTCAGGCTATGCTTTAGACATTTCGGGGATTGAACAATTCGAACAAGAATTATTGAACGGTAAATTTAAAACAGGCTAGAATCTCCAGCCTGTTTTAATTTGTTGACTACTTTTATTATTTCTTTTTAGTAGTTTTCTTCTTTGCCTTGGCTTTTGTTGCTTTAGTTTTCTTTACTGCAACTGTCTTTACCTTTTTAGGTCGGTCAAACATAAGCAATGCAGGGTAGAGGTTCATTCCAACAAATCCACCTGCGAATGCACCTAGGACGTATGTCCAGCTCCATGCCTGGATTCCAAGTGCGAGTGCAGGGTTGATTACGCCGTAACCACCAGGTGCTAGTGATGCAACAACCATGCCAACTGTTACGCTAGCGATCGCTACAAATACTAATTTAAGTTCGTCCAACTTAGATCGATAGAAGACCATAGATAGTAAGAAAGTAAAAATAAATGCACCGACTGCTTCTGCGGTAAAGATCTGCCAGCTAAATTCATCTCCTGAAAGATTTTTTAGTGGTGTCTGTAGCAAATATTCACTCAATTGCCACGCCGCTGCTCCACCAAGCATCTGCATGACGATGTTTGCGATAGATCGCAATGTTCCAAGCCGCCTAGACATCCAAAGTCCTAACGTGACTATCGGGTTAAGCTGTGGAACATAAAACGGTCGAGCTACTGCAATTACTGATCCATAAATCAAACCAACTGTCAGTGCACGAAATAGTGGCATTCCATCCCATCTTAATATTGAAAAAACTGCCAGCCCAATTGCGGCGCTTCCTATAAACTCTAAAAACAAAGTCATCGCTCTCGCTGATGATTTCATAAAACCCTCCTTAGTTATGTTGAAATCGTAATTAGTTTTTGCGCTTGTGTCAAATACTTTACGCAGCATCCGGTGAATTCTGCGATTTAAACAGAACTTTTAGCGGCGCTTGCGGCGTTTAAGATCGGCAACTTTAAGACGTACTGTAGTTCGCTGAATCATTTGTTGAGCTTTATCAAGCGACACTTGGTCTTTTGCGTTTTTTCTGAGGTCTAAAGCCTCTTGGTGAGCCTTTTTCATAGCCTCTTCGTCAATTTCTGATTCACTATCTGCTTCATCCACTAAGACGCGCACAACATTATCTTCGATTTCTACAACTCCGCCGCTAGTCGCTATTAGCTCTTGTTTACTGTCAGGATCATTGGCATTGTGACGAATTTTGATAATCCCTGTTTCAGCTAACGTAACCAGTGGCATATGATCTTTAAATATGCCGACGTAACCTACGGTTGTGGGCATCTGAACTTCATGAACTTTGCTAGAAAACTTTACGCCGTCTAAAGTTACTAATTCAAATTTAATCATTTAATCGCTCCAAGTATTTTCTGCAATTTCTGCTTCTTGAATGTTTTCAATTCCATGACGCTCCAGAGCTATTTGTGCAGCAGTTCTTAAAGGAGAACTCTTAATTGCAGGCTCTTCACTAACAATGTGTTCCGGAAAAACCCGATCCAACAAATCTGGCTTAATACTTTTGTCCATTATTTTCCACGCTTTCCGTTAGCCAGGGTAGACAATACTGCTTTTGCGGCTTGTCTAAATCTAGCGCCATTATTCGGATAAGCGTCTCTAATAACGCGTGGAAATGTGGGTGCAGGATTTTCGTAGTCTAGGTTTGCGTACTCCGTTGCAATGCGCGAATTAGTTTCGTCATCAGTATTTATGTCTTGACTAGGTGCAATGTATTCTTCGCCCATTATTTAACTTCCTTGATGCCACCCTTCATATAGAAGGCACTTTCTGGCTTATCGTCGTGCTTACCGTCTAGAATTTCTTTGAATCCAGCGATAGTGTCTTTTAATGGAACGTAAAGCCCAGGGTTGCCAGTAAATTGTTCAGCAACGTGGAATGGCTGGCTTAAAAATCGTTGAATTCGACGTGCACGGTTTACTGTGCGTTTGTCATCATCTGAAAGTTCTTCCATTCCCAAAATTGCAATTATATCTTGCAAGTCTTTGTAGCGCTGCAGTATTCCTTGCACGTCACGAGCAACTTGGTAGTGCTCTTCGCCGACTACTTCTGGGTCAAGAATTGTCGAATTGCTATCTAGTGGATCAACAGCAGGGTAGATACCAATTTCTGTTAAGGCACGGTTAAGCGAAATCGTAGAGTCAAGGTGAGCAAAAGTTGTAGCCGGAGCAGGGTCAGTAAGGTCGTCTGCAGGTACGTAGACAGCCTGTACTGATGTTACAGACCCTTTTTTGGTACTTGTTATGCGTTCTTGCAATGCACCCATCTCCTGGGCTAGGTTTGGCTGATATCCTACAGCTGATGGCAATCGACCAAGCAGGGCAGATACTTCGGCACCGGCTTGAGTAAATCGGAAGATGTTATCAATAAATAGCAGTGTGTCTTTACCTTCATCACGGAAGCCTTCTGCGATAGTAAGACCAGATAAAGCTACACGCAAACGTGCACCTGGTGGTTCGTTCATCTGTCCAAAGACAAGAGCAGTTTTATCAAGTACGCCCGATTCTTCCATTTCGCCATAAAGATCGTTTCCTTCACGTGTACGCTCACCAACACCTGCGAATACACTCGTTCCGGCGTGTTCTTTAGCGATGTTGTTTATGAGCTCTGTAATAAGAACAGTTTTACCAACACCAGCTCCACCAAAGAGTCCAACTTT
>JBFJNW010000054.1:0-5212 GCA_041617975.1 Saccharimonadales bacterium (SeqCode) | reverse complement strand
CAAAAAGCATTAAAATGGTGTATCGTAGCGATAATTTAGCTCATATTTCCGCTTTTTTGGCGTTGAGAATGACGTTAAATATAAAGATGTTTAAAAGCACATCTTGTACGTTGAGATTATGGAACCTATGGAAGCAATTAGCGCCTAAAACTGCTTAGGTGTTGCTTGCTTCCATAGGGGGTAGCTATATCGGTTTACCGATGAAAAATTTGCTAGGAGAATTGATGACATTCGTCAGCAAGGTGGAAACTCAGGAGGAGAGGCGTTATCGCCAATCCTTGCAGGGGGCTCTTCGCAAAAAGAAACGTCGTCTGCGAGATGAAAAGCGTGAAGCTCAGATGATCGAAGATGGTGTGATCGACATTCGAACGATTCCTTGCGACTCGCGTTGCAAGTTCGAGACACGTGCGCACATCTGCGATCAGGACATCCCATACGACCTGGTCGACATGCTGGACAACGGAGAGATTCGAGCCGCGTCGGTTTGATCCTCTGAGGACTTAGTTCTCACCTGGCCGCTGTTCCTTCGGGGGGACAGGAGACAGCGGATGAGGTCAGGGTCTCGGAGGGTGCAGTGCACACAATGCATTCAATGCAGCACGTATTGCACCCTCCGGACCCGTCCCCAACCGCCAATCCACAATAATTCCTTAAACCCACCATAATCTCAACACAACACCTTATTTTTATAGAATTTTGATCTAATCTTGACATCCTATTTGGCACTCGTATATCATGAGTGCTAGTGGATTGGCACTCAATTGCGAGAAGTGCTAATCCTTATTAAATTGCTACATATAATAGGAGGAAGAAATGGCTTCAAACATTCAGCCACTTGCTGATTACGTACTTGCACAGTCAGAAGAGGCTCAAACTAAAACTGCTAGTGGATTGTATATACCGGAAAAGGCACAAGAAAAGCCAAAACTAGCAAAAATTGTTGCTGTTGGCAAAGAAGTTAAAGAAGTAAAAGTAGGCGACCGAGTAGCTTATGGGGGTTATAGCAACACCGAACTTAAGCATGACGGAACTGACTACATACTTATTAAAGAAGAAAACATTTACGCGGTTGTAAATTAATGTTTACTTTCGCATTTATTGGCAGTCTGGTTGGGTTGATTGCTTGGTTGCTTCCAATCATCTTAATCATAGTTGTTCTAAGCACCATCTTTGACACACAGGCGAGAGTTAAAAATATCGAAAAATTATTATCAGAAAAAAAGGGAAAGGATAAGTAATAATGGCAAAAAAAGTATTTTATGATGACGATGCACGTAGGCGAGTTCTTGCTGGAGCGGAAGTTTTGTATAACGCAGTAAAGACAACTATGGGGCCAAAGGGTCGGAATGTTGTTATTAGCAAAGGTTATGGTGGTCCAACAGTGACTCATGATGGTGTAACAGTTGCAAAAGGTGTTGAGCTAGCAGATGTCGACGACGAGACACTAGGCTATAAAGTTGGCGCAGAGCTAATTAAGCAAGCTGCTAGTAAAATGAATGATGTTGCCGGAGACGGAACAACTACAGTAACAGTGCTTACCTACAACATCTTAAATGAAGCCAACAAGCTGATTGCAGCTGGACACAATCCAATGTTGCTGCGAAAAGGACTGGAAGCTGCAGCGCATGATGTAATTACAAAACTCGGCAGCATGGCTGAAGACATTAAGGCGAACAAACAGCGTGTGGCTGAGGTTGCAACAATCTCTGCCGGCGATAAAGAAATCGGGAATTTGATTGCGGAAGTTATTGATCAAGTAGGAAAAGACGGTGTTGTGACGGTTGAGGAAGGCCAGAGCTTGGATCTAGAAAGCGAAGTAGTAGAAGGCTTTACATTTGATCGGGGATTCGTGAGTCCTTACATGGTTACTGATGCGAGCCGACAAGAGGCGATCACCGAGAAACCATCAATTGTAATCACTGATAAAAAAATTAGTAGTTTGCAAGAATTTTTACCACTGCTTGAAAAACTAGCTCAGGCTGGCAAGAAAGAGCTGGTTCTAATTGCAGAGGACGTAGAGGGTGAAGCGCTTGGTGCGTTAATCTTAAACCGACTAAAAGGTGTGTTTAATACCGTTGCAGTTAAGGCTCCAAGCTTTGGCGACCGACGCAAAGACGTATTGCAAGACATCGCAATACTTACTGGCGCGACGGTAATTAGCGAAGAACAAGGAATGACCTTTGAAAATGTCGAAATGGACGTAGTCGGAAGCGCCCGAAAAGTAATTGTTACTAAGGACGAAACGACAATCATTGAAGGCGCAGGGAGTGTCAGTGAAGTTAGCGCAAGGATTGACCAGATATCTGCACAGAGCACCGCGGCAACTAGCGAATACGACAAAGAAAACTACGACAAGCGCCGCGCAGCATTGCAAGGTAAAGTTGCGGTTATCAAGGTTGGTGGAGCTACAGAGACTGAAATTGAGGAAAAGAAATTCCGAGTTGATGATGCAGTTGCAGCAGTAAAAGCAGCATTGGACGAAGGAATCGTTCCAGGTGGCGGAGTTACGCTAATTAACTTAATTAGCAGCATTGGATCAGAAAAAACCGACGATGATGCAATTACGGCCGGACGACAACTTCTTAAAAAAGCTCTGGAACAACCATTTAGAGTGCTGCTAGAAAACGCAGGACTAAATGCAGACGAGTGGTTGCCGTTAGTTAAACAAGCAAAAGCTGGGCAGGGTGTTGATGTTAACTCGCCTAACAAGCTGGTTGATATGAAGGCAGCAGGAGTTATTGACCCAGCCCGAGTTACCAAAGAAGCAATTCAAAATGCTGCTAGCATCGCTGGAACCAGCATGACTATGGGTGCTCTTGTAGTAGACGTTCCTGAAAAGGACGACTCAGCAGGCGCAGGTGCACCAGGCATGGGTGGCATGGGCGCAATGATGTAGTCATTGTTGTTAATTGCAGAGATAAATTTAATAAAACTCCGTTTTTTAGCGGAGTTTTATAATTTTGTCGTTGGCTTAATAGCATAAGCATACTTAAAAATTGTCTAGTTAGCGAATATGTCGTATAATCTAACTAGACAAAAGGAGTGTACATGAAGCTTTTTAATAGAAAAAACAAGTCTGCTAATACCGATATTGATGAATTTTATGCCTCTGAGCGACGGCGAAGAATTGGCATGGCCTGGGTTGTTACCTTGGGAACGCTAATAGTTACTTTGTTGTTGGCTGCTGGATTCTTTTACGGTGGACGATGGGCGTACAGGGCAGTATTTGACAATGAATCTACTACACAAACAGCTGAAGACACGAACGGAACCAGCACCAGTCCTGAAGGCGAAGATTCGAACGGATTACTAGATTCGATAGTGATTGATGAAGATACTTCTGATGAGCCAGAGATAACCAACGATAATGAAATTACCGGCTCAGATACAAATGAATCATCAGACGACGACGAATTACCTAATGCCGGTCCATCATCATTGCCTGCAACAGGTCCAACCGAACCTGAATTGTAAGAATTTTCACAATTGACTTAACTAAATTTGGTATAATGAGTATAAGTCATTGGGACAAGAGCAAAACGTAAACGGAGGCATTGAGGTCGAGTAAATAGATACAAAAACAAAACCTCGCATAACTAAACGGGAGGTTAGGATGGCAGAAATTACTCGACAAGAAATGCAAACGTTGTTAGAAAACATGCGCACTCGCATGCAAGATCAATTAGCTACGCGTCAGGATTTGCAGCGTGCATGCGAATCGTCTCGCGATCGCGTTATTAGCTATATGCACGATTATCTACAACAAAATCAGGCGCAGTTTGTGCGTCAATTAGATGACAGGTCTAAGATGTATAAAGCAAAGCTTGCTAGTTTGGAACAAAGCATGAAATCACTAGAGCAAGAAGTGCGATCGTCTCAGGCGGTCATAGAGCAAATGTCTCAGAGGCAGCGCAATATTGTATTGCCAAGCTTTAAAGAGCGTGCAGCCCAAGCCCAGTATCGATACATGGAAGGGTAGCAAGAATAAAAAAGAGCCGATTAATTGGCTCTTTTTATCTGCAAAGAATTAGACGTCTTATTTATTATTTTGTGTAAAGTAATTTATCTCGTTTATTACGTCTAGTAGCGCTTGTGCTCGAACTTTTTCATCTGTTATTTGCTTTGCAGCATCATGTGCAGCTTGAAGAAGTGACTGATCGTCAGTTGCTTGGATCATCATCATAGTGGTTCTGAACTTTTCCTCTGGTGTTTGGTCAAGATGTGCGACAAGCGGTGACAGCTCCTGAAGTGCTTTTTGTTTAATATCAACTAGATCGCCAGATGGTGCAGGGCCAGTTGACGCAGGATCGGGGTCAGGTGTGCCGTGGTCACTTATCATGTGTGAAGGATCGGTTGTAGTTTGCGGCTCAGGGGTTACGACAGGATCGGGTTGAGGGACAGTTGGAGAGGTCATTGTAGGTTCTGCTTGCGGCATACTAAATGGCGATCCTTGTCCTCCCATTGTAGGTAAAGTTGGAGCATTGTTATCTTGCATTACACCTTCGTCGGCAAGACTTGGCATTTGCAAATCCTGATTATCATCATTGTGTGAGTTACCAAACATTTCCACCCCTCTGTTGTTAACTGTCAACAAGAGCTGACAATTTCTTTTAATCCATGTACAGTTTAAGAGTAGCAAATTATTACAGTAAACAAAAGCATTATAGAAGGGAATTACCGTGCTCGACGACCTCAAGTATATTCATCAAAAGGATTCACGAGACGCACTAGGTATTGCTGGAAGGCAATTTAACCAGTTAAATGAGCAATTTTCGCTGGATTGGAGCCCTGAACACAAAATTGAGAATGTTGTGTTGTCAGGAATGGGTGGTTCAGCACTCGCAGGGCTGCTAAGCGAAACATGGCCTGGATATAATGTCCCTTTTGAATTATCACGCAACTATGACATTCCACACTATGTAAATAAAAATACTTTGTTCATTGCCTCTAGTTATTCTGGCAATACTGAAGAGTCACTTGAAGCATTGTCCAAAGCAGAAGAAGCTGGTGCTCAGATTGTGGTGCTAGCAGGTGGCGGTAAGTTGTCTGAAATTGCTGCCGAAAAAAACTACCCACTACTTACAATTCCAAAAGTTGAACAGCCTCGGTTTGCAGTACTTTTTGCACTAAAAGCTTACGTAACTATTTTGGAACACGCGGGATTGGTTCAGGCATCTTCTGCAGACGAAACTATGAAGAAGGCGAGCACATT
>JBFJNW010000053.1:0-5328 GCA_041617975.1 Saccharimonadales bacterium (SeqCode) | reverse complement strand
TTCTAAGGGCTGGCCTAGATCCAAAACCATCAATAGAACGAGGTTTAGGCCCCTCTGTTGAGGTGCCTGATCTACCAAGACGCGCACCAGTACGAGCGTCGTATCTGTAACCATTCAATTCTATTATGTCGTTTTGTGTTCCCACGTGCGCCTGTTACCCTCTTTATTGGCTTAATACGTATCTTACCGCTAATGATAGGGAGTCTGCAAGTATTTTAATCAAAACAAATGCGGATGTGCAGATCTTTCATGAGTGCGATACAATGAGGAGGCACTATGGACTTTTTAGATCCTAAAAAACGAAAATCACACCAAATAAGACTCTACATCGGCTACGGGTTGATGGGTATATTGATTTCATTTATATCTGTTCTTTTGTTGTTCCAAGCTTATGGCTACAGCTTTAATGTAAGAACTGGAAACATTACTCAAAACGGACTGTTATTTGCCAGCACAAATCCCATAAATGCTTCTATGTACGTAAATGGCGAACTAAAAGGCGTCACTGATCAGCGACTTATATTAAAAGAAGGTATTTACGAGGTCTCTATGCAAAGTGAAGGCTATCATAACTGGGAGAAATCATTTGTTTTAGAAGGTGGAGAAATCAAGAGATTTCAATACCCATTTCTATTCCCGGCAGAGATAGTCTCTAATGACGTTGCATTATTTGCCGAAAAGCCATCTTTTGCTACTCAGAGTCCAGATAGGCGCTGGCTAGTAATCCAACGGCCTGGAGCAACCACGACATTCGAAATCTATGACCTAAATTCCGAGATTATCAACCCAGTTTCATTTGAAATTCCCGCCACTTTATTGACTGATTCAGCCGATCAGCAACATTTAAAACTTGTAGAGTGGGCAGACGATAATCAGTACTTTGTGATAAATAGAACTTTTTCAGGTGGCGCGGAGGATTTATTGATTAACGTCAAAGAACCTACACTTTCAAAAAACTTATCGAAATTAATTCCAGATAGTTATACGAACCTGCGGTTAAGAGACAAACGCTTCGACAGCTATTATCTTCACAATAAAGACATAAAAACTCTTCAGCAATTTGACTTAGGTGACACTTCAGCGTCAACAGTTCTTACCAATGTTGTTGAGTATATGTCGCATGGAGATGACGAATTATTGTATGTAACAGATGAAAACAACGGTGATAATTTAGTTACTGTAAGCATGATATTCGATGGCGATAAATATACGATTCGCCAACTACCTAAATCTAGTAGATATCTATTGAATCTGGCTAGTTATGAAGGCAAATGGTATGTAGTTGCCGGAAGCACCGCCGAAGAAAAAGTATATGTCTACAGAGATCCTATTAAGTTCTTACAAAGGGACTCTAAAGCAAGAATTATCCCAGCAACTACTTTGCGTACTAAGAATGCATCAAGTGTAACTTTTTCGAAAAATGCGAGATTCATTATGGCTCAGTCCGGATCTGACATAGCAATTTATGATGCAGAGGAAAGTGTTAATAATCTTTATAATACTGAAATTCAGCCAGATGAAGGCGCGGATTATTCGTGGATGGACGGTCATCGGATAACTACTACCAGCAACGGCGTAGTCCAGGTGTTTGATTTTGACGGTACCAATAAGCGATCACTGGGCAAGAGTCACGCAAGCTTCCCTGCTTTTTTTAATACTGGCTACTCAGCAGTTTTTACAGTAGCTCCTTCAGAAGCGGTTTCAGGACGAACCGCATTAGAGCAAACCGAGTTGACAGTCAAAGTTCAACAATAAATCTAAACTAAAACAGCCACCCGACAAATCTTTGCCACAGTGATGGAGCGTTAGAGGCTAATATTTCTGGTTGAGGTGTACTAGATACGTTAACACTGCTGCGATCGTTTTCTGATGTATTGGGGGATATCTGCTCTCCGATCACCACAAGACGGCGCAGAGCGGTTCCGGGAGGGTCACATGTGATGAGTGTCATGGTTGCCGGCTTTTCAGTCTTGCCTAGTACTGAGACTTCCTCAGGTTCTACAACTTTTTTCTCGTAGATTTTGTAAACGTATCGAACACCGTCTCTGTGAATATAAAACGTATCGCCTATGTTCATCTTATTGAGTTGTACAAATACGTACTTGTAAGCCCCAGAATTAAAAATATTGTTGCTGGAATGTCCAAATATTACTGAGTTGCCAAATTCACCCGGATTTGGTGTGGTTGCGTAATGCAACACCCCGTCTTCGAGAGCATCTTGAACTGCTTTTTCTTCGATTGAATTTTCGTCGTAGACAACTGGAACATCAACATTTATTTTCGGAATGACTAATTTTGGTTCGGGACCGACTTTTTCATTTTCGTCTACGATTAGCGGTGTTGCACTAATTGACCTGCTAGGTGTAATAAAAGGTGCTACAAACCTTTCGTTAAAAAACCCAAACATCATAATAAACATCACCAATAATCCAGTTGCTAGACCAAACCTGATCGAGGAAAGGTGCGATGGCTTATTATTTAAGCTGTTATTGCTTGCTCGGGCAATAATTTCTGACTTTAGTTCTGGAATTGTTTTTTTTGCGCGAGGATCTTTAGTAGTGACCTTAGGTTTATTGGTCTCGTGTTCAATATTTGTAACTTTTGGTAATGATTTTATTTCAGGAGCCTTTTTTGCACTTGGCTTGTTGTAGTTTGAGTAAAATTCCTGCCAGACTTGATGTTTTTCACTATCTGGAAGTTCAATGTAATAAGCGTGCCATGCGGTCTGAATATCCGCCAGAGATTTTCCGGAACCACTTAATTCATGCATGAACTGCTGATGTTTTGACCTCCGGCCATGGTGAGCGCTATCTTCTTTTAGTTCTTCTTTCGCGTCAGGCTCATCTGCGTAAATTGCATTAAGTTTTTCTCGAATTAGGTTTACTGCACTTGCGTCGCTTAATGTCTCAGTGGTTTTTAGGTCGTGCAGCGGCTCTATCACCTTTTCTTTCTTAGTCGGAAGATTGTGATTGTTGTCTTTATCATTATTGTTAGCGTCGGTGCTCATAACAGATTAGATTATAGCGCATGTGATGGGTAAATAACATGTTATACAAGCAGTTAGTAGAGTGTAAAATCTAGTTGTAGTATACTATGGCAGATTCTCGACTTTAGCCGGAGTGGCGGAATTGGTATACGCGTGCGACTCAAAATCGCATGCCCTTGTGGCTTGAGGGTTCGAGTCCCTCCTCCGGCACCAAACTATAGCCCCACAAATGTGGGGTTTTTGTTTGGTATTGTTACGTAGACCCGAACCACAGGTCGAAAACTGTCTGTAGTTCGAGTTATATTGGATAGTCGAGTTTAAAAAATATGGCTTATATTAGACATTTTGAACAACAATTCTTCCTAAGCTTTCTATATAGTGATCGTGTTGTTCAAGGATGTCATGAAATTTTTCTGCCTGAACGTCTAGTCGTATTGTCGGATTTCCCATAATTTTAGTACCACTTCGTGCTTCTGCTGCGCAATCTTGTAATATGGTGACTGGATGTTGAAACTTATTTTCATGAGCACGTAACTCCGGTTCGACATATATTCTGCAAATATCATCTTCATCTGGCTTGTCTGATTCAATTTGGCCCCATCTACTTTTAACTTGAATTTTATATGGCTGCTTTTCTAGTCTAATACTGCTATATATACCCACATCCCAAGACCCATTAGTTGCAGTCCCGTGTGAGTTGCAGTGTTGTTCGCTATAAAGAGCCGGCATAGCAAAAAACGAATTGTCTCCCATTGCGATGGCCTCTCTTTGAGCTAAAGACAACACAGCAATTTCAGAAAATGTTCCGACAGTTTGTTGTAGTGACTTCCTGATTTTTTTGCCAGGATTTTTATTTGTCTTTTTAAAACTGAGCCAGTCGTATATTGCCTCATCCATTTGTTCTAGAAAACTTTGTTGAGTACTATCAATATCTTCTGACTCAGGAAGTTCACCAGTAGCTATAATTTTGCAATATATAGGTAAATATGTCTTTTGTAATTTAGCCTGGAGAGTAATGTCATCAAATGATTTTCCAAATAATTTTGAATGCATTAATACGTGATCTAACATAGCGTTAGCCTCGCTTAAATATGTTGCTGAACGTAAGTCCAGACTATCGCGGCTTATATGGAATGATTGATCAATTGCTATTTCGGCAGCTCGAAGTACGCCTCTAGCAGTGCTTTTACTAAGTCTATCAATTGCCTCGTCTACACCAATTTTATTGTAACTAAAAGCTGTACTAATGGCTTCAGGAGTTAAGGGATCCTCGTAGATTTTCATGACTAATTTATACCAAAAAAGTTGATAATATACAAAAATATTATGAAATAATACTACTGACTAAACTTTCAAATTGTCGCTCGGTATTTTGTATATGCCAAACAGCAGCACTAGTAGCTGCTTGAATTCTCCATTTTTTATTTTTATCGGCTACTTCTGTAACGGCTATTCTATTTTTATGAGATGTAAATATAAACGCATTTCGCTTTACGCAAATTGCAGCTTTAAGTTTATTGGATAGTTGCAACAATCTCTCTGCAAACAGTTTTTGTGATAAATCGAAAGTAAAAGGGTATTCAAAATTTAATGAATTGGTTAATTTTTGAAGATCTGACATCGTCAAAAATAGGTTGGTTTCTGGACGATTCAAAATTATTTTTGGGGAGTATTTTATAAGCAATTCAACCGCATCGCGTGTAATGGTTAGTTTTCCTTTATACTGCTCAGAAAATAGTTCCAAAAAAGAGGCGGTTTCTGCATTACGGCTTACATCACCAACAATCAGTACTCCGTCAGCCCATTTAGCGGCTTCTAGCGCCGTTTCTACTGCTCCATTAGATAAACTGCCAGATCTTGTACTTGGAGCAAATACAGCGTGTTCAAAAACACCTTTAGTTACTTTTTGAATTGCATCAGGCAGAAGAACTTTCACTTCGCCTATTCCTGCATTTAGGGCAACAGCATAAGCTTCTGCTACACTCGCAAATCCAAACGAATTTCCCCCAATTATCAGTAATTTGCCAGCATGCAGTTTATTTTCAGGCTTACTCCAAATTAGATCTTCATAAAGAGGTTTATCAGACGTTTGTTTTAGTAAGTTCATAATTTTCTCCTGTCTTTTCTAGCTCGTAGCTTACATTTTTTCGCTCAATAACAATTTTCCAGCCTAATTTTTTAGCATGATTCAGTAGCTTTGAATTTGGATTAAATGCAATCGGATTTTCTACGGAATTAAGTAAAGGAATATCACCATCACTATCACCAACCGCAATGCTCTCAGATAAGCTAACACCATGCTTTTCTAATAATTCTTGTAAGTATTTTGGTTTATTGTCGTG
>JBFJNW010000052.1:0-5337 GCA_041617975.1 Saccharimonadales bacterium (SeqCode) | reverse complement strand
TTTAGGGTTTTGACAACATGGCTATCAGGCAAGCTTTGCTGAACTATTTCGCCACCGCTCATTGAATGGCCTACTGTTAGAACAGGTGGCTCGTCATCCTTGAACAGAATTGGATTAGTTACATCAATTACAATTTTGCCAGATAGCTCTGGTCTTATTTGCGCTAAAACATCTTCTGCGGCGTGCCATGCTACTGCAAGAATTACCACTTCGCCAAATTCTGCAGCTTGAGTTACATTACCAAGTTGGGCATGCTTGTTATTTTTCTTCTTCCACATTGCAAGCTTGCGTTTATTTTGGTTACGAGTACCCAGCATTACATCATGGCCTTCATCGAGTAAACCCTTACCTAGGGCTTGTGCAACATTTCCTGAGCCAATTATTCCAATTCTCATAGTCTTACCATCCTTTTTTAGCTAGTTTACGGTATTTTTTGTCAGATTTCTTCTTTGGTTTTTTTGTGGTGCTTATTTCGCTTGATTGAATAGGGACTTTTTGAGGGTCTAATTTGAACCTGCCATTAGCAGTACGCTTGCCGTATGCACTAATGATTCCCGCGCGTTTTTCAAGTTGAGCGTACTTACGTCGCGGTCGAGAGCTTCGCTCTAGAAGCATAATAGAAAACCCAACAAGCACAACCAAAAATCCAAATATCAATAGATAATAATTAACAACGAAATTAATTTTGTTTAGAACTTCGTTTAAAATTGCCTGGACACCGCCCGAATTGCCAAAACCACTTGAAAAGCGCCTGTTTAAATACGGCAAGGCAAAAGCGATAAACAAAGGTGTAGAGCAGATCAATAACCCGTTCATTAACAAGTTACTGCCAAGCTGTCTTAAGGCTCTACGCTTAATTGTGCTAAGCGATACAAGCAAAGTTGCGATAATTATCGTAAAACCACCAAAAATAAACGGTGCGATCTTAAGAAGTGAAAATAGGGTTGGAATGTAAGGAAAAGCTTGAGCTATCGTTTGATTTTCGTTGTTTTTTGGCAAATCTTGCTCGGTAAAAACCTTTTGCGGCAAAATTACGCCCTCTTTGTTTAGTTCAGCCTGAAGATTGCTTTGTTCTTGAGCTAAATTAATATTTGTGGGCAAGCAACTTAACTCAGTGATATCGATGGTTTCATAGTAGTAGCCGCACTCTGGCTTATCAGCAAAACTCAAAACAATATAAGAACTTAATTTACGCGATACTTCATCAACGTTTTGAGTAAAATCTACGGTAAACTTGGGTTCTGAAGTCTCTAGTTCAAGCCATGCGTAGAAGCCATCAATAACTTTTTCTGTCTTGATTTGTAGTTCATTGGGTGGAAATTCTTCTTTAATGATTTTTTGAACGTTTTTGTTTTCGAAAGAAATTAAAGATTTCTGATCCGTAGCGTTGTTTGTCCGGATCACTTCCGTCACAAACCGCTCATAAGAATCGGCACCTATAAGTGCGCTTTTAATATGCTGTGGGGTACCCAAGCCTACCAATACTGCAGAAGTTAAGACGGTCAAAAAAATCAAGATTCTAAGAAGCCAATTTAGGAATATCAGCGCAAGCTCTTTTGGAGTAATCATTCAAGCTTTATTATTGCACAATGTATAGGCATCTAATAAATAGTAGAGAAGTGTGTAAATGATTTTATTTAAACTGTATCGAGAATTTTATAAGTGTATAAAAAATTCAAAAATCATCGAGATAGTTTAAAAAAAACAACGAAATATGGTAAATTATTGCTAGATAAGATTAGAAAATGTATAAAAAATGAATCGAAAGAAAAATAAAATGACAAAGTCGCGTAACAAAAAGATTTCAAAGAGTTCTCGTTCCCGTTCTGTAAAAAGAAAAAACTCGATTCTAAATAGATTTACTAAGAAATTATTTGGCTTGCCAAAAGTTGCTTTGTTTTCAATCGTCTTTGCAGTTATTGGTGTCATAAGCTTAATTCTTGCTAGTGCTGCAACAACCTCAGTCGCTTACAATGTTGAGCTTGATTCAGGACGCCAGAGCGCATCATATCAAGTTACAGCTGCGAAAGGAGAGATCGTAGCAACTATTAAAAGCGTTGATCCAAAGCTAGAGCTATCAATTTCTGACAGCAGCGGTAGTGTACTAGCAACTAGTAGGCCGACAAAGGGTAAAAATCAATCAAAGTCAGAGATAGTTGAAATACGTGAAAATGTTCTACCCGACACGTATACAGTAACTGTCGAATACAAAGGTAAGCTAAAAAATAAAATAACAACAACACTATCCATAAATTATCCAGTTACCGACTCCGAGGAAATATCAGACACTACTCCGCCTATTACGGTAATAACTGCTCCACTAAACTCCACCGTAAAGGGTAATGTTGAAATAACTGCTTCGGTTACAGATGCAAGTGGTGTCGAGAAGGTTCAGTTTTTTGTTGATAATAGTTTGATCGCAACAGATACCACTAGTTCTTATCGAGCTGTATGGGACACTTCAAAAGTAGCGAATGGATCTCGCAGAATCATGGTCAAAGGTTATGACAAGGCTGGTAATGTAGGCAGTGCCACCCTAACAGTTGTTGTCGATAACCTGACAACTCCATTACCAAGTAGTACATCAGGTATTTGGTTGAATCGTGATGAAATTAAAAGCTTGCCTCAATCTGGCACAGCCTGGAATCGATTGTACAGTGACGCATACGGAACCTGGGATAGCCGCAATATTACTAATCAGGATTCAGACTTAAAAAATGATCTTTTAGCAGCTGCAATTGTAAGTGTTGCTAAAGATGACGCGAACTTGGCAAACAAAGTAAAGACTAAGTTAGGCAGTTTAGTTAACGATTGGGACCCAAACGAACGTAGTTTAGGCATTTCTCGGAATCTTATCGGTGCTGTTATGGCAGCTGATATAATTGGCTATAGGACTGCAGAATTTGAAAATTGGGTAGAAACAATGTTGACTCATAATTTTTCTGGACGGACAATAATATCCACCCATCAAGATAGAGCAAACAATTGGGGTACTCATGCTGGAGGCAGTCGAATTGCAGCTGAAATATTTTTGCACGGTAAACCAACAGACAATGCCGTAAACGTACATAAAGGTTGGCTTGGAGACTTCAATTCTTGGCCAAATTTTAGTGTTGACTATGGTTTAACAGGTACTTCATGGCAAGCAAACCCTTCAAAGCCAGTGGGAATCAACGCTGCCAACACGACTATAAGTGGTCACAATGTTGACGGAGTTGTTCCAGATGATCAACGACGTTCTGGAGGGTTCTCATGGCCTCCTGCGGCGGAAGACTATGTATATAATGCATTGGCTCCAGCAGCAGTTACAAACGAAATTCTTGCCAGGCAAGGATTTGATTCTTGGAGCTGGTCAGACCAGGCTATAAAACGTGCTATTGCTTGGCTATATGATGAGGCAAACTTTAAGCCAGCTGACGCTAATTGGGATGGAGCTTGGATTGCTCCGCACTTAGTTAACGTGCGCTATGGCACAAACTATATATACCCAACTGATCCTAGTCACATAACTCGAAACCAAGCTGGAGATTCTATTGACTACGTAGATTGGGCGAAACAGTAGCTTAGAGCTAAACATCCCAGTTCTCGCCAAAGACAACGTAATCTACCGCAGGCTAAACACTTAAATTATAAGAAGTCCGTTACTCGGACTTCTTATATATTTCAGGTGCAAGATTAGAATTAGAGGCTTAGCTCGGAAATTCTGCTGTCGCATCTGGCTGAGCATACAGGTCAGGAATCCTGTCTAAGGTGTATAACGAGACAAATGAGACACTAAAAGGCAATATTAATGAGTGTCTCAGTACTTACTAGATTAATGTATAGATTTATATTGTTATATACTTAACTTATGAATCAAACAAAGTACAAAGAGCAAATTATTTTTATTGAAAAAAATGAGCTTAGTACACCTGTAACTTTTTTTGATACAAGAAAGCTATACGAATCTTTAGAGTTGATAAACGAGGTTTTCAATAAAAATATCTCTGTCTTCTATGCTTTAAAAAGTTGCTATAACAAAAACATTCTAAATTCTCTTTCTAAGGCGAATGTAGGGGTGGAGGTACTATCAGAGCTAGAGTACGAATTAGCAAAACAAGCTGGTTTTAATTCCATATTGTTGAACGGAATGGGTAGAAGTTATGATTTACTGTACAAGACAATAGATGATGGAAATATTGTTCTAGTAGATTCTATAATTGACTTAAATAATTTACAAATCATTTCAAATAAAACTGACAAGCAACTCAGATTAGGTATTCGTTTAAGGTTAGATTTGTCTAACATAGATCCAGAAAACAGTTACGTATCAGATGATCATCCTCTCGGTAATTACATTAACTCTGATTTGGTTAAGCAGTTCTTTGAGTTTTGCAAAACACAACCAAACGCTCATTGGGAGATGCTTCACACGCACCTAACTATCAACGAAACATCTCCTAGGATCTATATAGAGGCAATGGAAAAAATAGCCTTAGCAATTACCCAGCTAGATAATAATTACGGTTTACACCCAACTATACTCAACCTAGGTGGTGGCTTTGAAGTATACAATCCAAGTCAAAGAGAAACTTTTGTTAAGCTTTTCAGCGAAATAAAAAAAGAATTCAAAAACAAATTCAATGGTTATAAATTAGCTATTGAACCCGGTAGATACTTATCAGCATACGCGGGATATACAATCGGTAAGGTTCTCGATGTTAAGTTAATAGGAGATAAAAACTGGATTATTACTGATATTGGTACGAATACTCTCATACCAATACCTAATGCTAGATACAAATTAGTAATGCCGGATACAGATAAGGACAAAGGTAAATATCTCATTGGTGTTACTGATGGTATTACCAGCCCTGCAAATAATATAATTTTTGAAGCTCGAGTTGATAAATTACCCGAAATTGGCTCCTACATCTGCGTAGAAAATACAGGAGCGTACACTGATGTTTACTCTACCTTCTGGGCGTACAGACCTCACATAGTATGCAATATAAATGTTGACGGAAACATAACTATTTACCGAGACTCTCAAGATATTGATCAGCTTCAGAAAATATTTTTCAAGTAATTAAACGTTAGTCTACCTTGAATAGCTCTGGCTCTTCTTCAATCGTTCGTTTTCTTAATAAGGCTCTTATAAAACCTAGGTATCGATGATTCTCATTAAAAATCTCAAGAATACTTAGCCACCGCTTTCGAATTGAGTTTCTTTCTTCTTTGGACAATTCTTGAATATGAGGTTTATTCATGAAGTACTCTATGTATTTTTCGATCTCTTCGGTGCTTCTAGCTTTGAGCTGTACGGTATCGTATTTATAAAGCTCAAATTTACCTGTA
>JBFJNW010000051.1:0-5508 GCA_041617975.1 Saccharimonadales bacterium (SeqCode) | reverse complement strand
GGAGTGTTTACCCCATATGAAGCTGTCGAGCGCACGATAAATTCGTTATAATTATTTTGTATAAATCTAGCGGAGGTAATTATGTTTAAAATTAAAGAAGTGTACGCTCATTGCGATCTTATGTGTGGAGTTTATGACCCAGCGCAAGCCAGAATTGAAGCACAGTCAGTCTATAACGCTGTGAAAAAATATAATGCTTCAGACGACGAAGTTTTTATGCAAAGAGCAATTGCCGTCAAGGAAGATCGTGCCGACAAAGTTAAAGAGCATCTATGGATTCTATGGACAGATTATTTCAAGCCAGAACACGTTGCAGAAAACCCTAATCTTCATGATCTAATATGGAAGGCTACTAAGGCCGCAGGTGATGCGAAAAAGTCAGTTAGCATTGCTGATGCCGAAAAACTCATAGAACTCGTTGATGAAGTCGGAGAGGTGTTTGCGAATACTAAATCAGGGTACGACTACGCTGCAATCAAGCAAAACATGAAAAACCAAGCTGCATAAAGTTTTATGTTGCAGTTTCCGTTAATGATTCGCAGAGTTAATGGCGATAGTATGCTTCCGAGATTAAAAAATGGTGATTTATTAATTGCTTCACGAATTTTTAAGGATGTGAGCGTTAATGATATAGTCATTTTCAAGCATAATGGCCTAGAAAAAATAAAAAGAGTTAAGTCATTAAATGGTGATAATGTTGATTTACGAGGCGATAACGAGGCGAGCAGTACCGATAGTCGTCATTTCGGCACAATAGATAAAAAATCGATTATAGCAAAAAAATTATTTACTTTGTAGAATCAAAGATTTTTTAGTCGCTTATTGTATTCGTTTGACAGATTATTATATCTGTTTTCAAGACTCTTGCATCTATTTTGTTCGTAGGAGAGAAGTCGCACGCTAGAAATTTCATCTGCTGGAAGTTCTTCTTGTAATTTCTGGTATCTACTTATACACCCATCGTATGCCAGTCGAAGTTCTGTAGCACTAGATTTGAGTAATTTTAATTCTTTATCAGTGTTTACTGGTGAGAATATAGTTCCTAATAAGAGCAAAATAATAAGAACAATTATTATCGTAGCTGATGCGATAACAGAGTAAAGAGATCGTAGAGTCCGCTTTTTTGCAGAGCTAACGAAATTTGGTAATTTTTGGGCAGGATGAGGCTTGGCGCTAGAAATGTATCTTTGAAGCCATGGAACCGTATGGAATGTGGCTTTTTTTAAGTTAAAGTCTCTATCGTGAATATAGTGTCTTAATCTGGCAGAATATTGGCCAACATTAAAATATCCAATAACCGCAGACTTTGAATTTGATTGCTTTATGTAGGAGCGTAGTCCGCCTCTCATGCTTCCATTAATCTGAACAACGCCAAGTCCGGCATAAATTGTCGCTAGATCAGATAATCTTTCATCCTCTTGTTTGTCAATATGAATCTTTTTTTCACTTAGTAACATTGCATGGGCAAGTAAATGCGAACATCCAGCCGCCGCCATGAGTGGTAAGCCTAGATAATACATTGGTAGAATTAAGCTTAGTCTGTTGTCTACGTAGCTACATCGACCTGGTGCTTTAATATCGGGAGAAAACGAATAAGTAATATTTTTTCTTATTTTGTATATTTTTTTGAGTTCGTTGCAGAATTCTTCGAGTTCTTTTTTGGTTTGCAGCTTACCGTAGAAGTCATCTGTCGGCATCAAAATAGTATTGCCGGAAAATCGCTTGCCCAGCCACCGTTCTATTTCATCTCGGGTCCATATTTTGTCCGAAAAGCTCGTAATATCACTTTGATAATGCATATGTTTATATTGTACTAGTTATCAAGTGATACGTCTTCAAGATCAGGAGTTTCTGCTTCGACTTGCACAAGCTCTACAGACGGTGACGACTTCCTTACTTTTAATTTAATTTTGTCGGTTATCTTTTCGATTTTGTCGGTCGTAAGGTCGTCCTCAAAATGAACCTCAATAATTACTAAATACTTATTTGAACCTATTGTAACGGCGCGTAAATCCAAAATATCAATCACGCCGTTTACAGATAGTGCAGCTTTTCTAATTTTTAACACTACCTCTTGTCTTGGGCTTTTACCAATTATAAAATCTTTCAGATTAAAAATCAAAAATGCTGCGCCTGTCATTGTCATTATTCCCACTAAAATAGCTCCTAAACCATCAAATAGGACTTCTCCAGAGGATATATATAAGCTAATTGAGAAAATTCCGATAGCAGCCGAAACAGTTCCCATAAAATCAACCAGTAGTGTGGTTTTTGTTTCTACTAAAGATGATGAATATATGCGTTTAATTAAGTTTATTGTAGTTACTTTTTTTATGTCTGCTCCAAGACGAGTTAAACTTACGTGCATTGAATAGGCATTGGTGCAAAGGCCAAACAAAAGCGCCATCAAAGCTAGTCCAGAATAATGTAACGGGATCTGATCTTTAATTTTTTCGATACCCTGCATTACTGCATATAGCCCAGTAACCACGAAGGCAAATATACTTGCCAGTAAGGTCCAAAAAAATATTTCTCTTCCAAAGCCAAAAGGATGGATTTTGTCAGCTTTTTTATTAGATCTATGAACTCCAACTAGTAACAAGCCTGTTGTAGTTAGATCTGCAAATCCTTGAAGGGCCTGCGAGAGCATCACTGTACTGTTTGTAATAAGTGCTAAAGTCAGATTTATGACAATATCGCCAATACTAACTACGATAGACGTAATAATAGATTTTTTTGCACTTATTCTTGGTTTGATTGATTGTTTCATTTTTACGAAAGCATTAATGATATGAGTTTATGATACTAAAGATGTTTGTGTAAAGATATGTGTCGCTGTATTATCTTGAGAAATGAATAGTAAATTACTGAATCATATAATTCCTAGTAAAATTGAAGTTGCATTGTCAGCAATATTAGCAATTATTATTTCATTTTTAGGTAACACGCGCGAACTTATTGAGTTACTTTTTGCAAAATCTGGAGCGGTAAATGATAACGAAGGGGCTCTAGGGATTATGCTGGCTCCAGTTAAATTTGTATTATCTACAATTGATAATTTGTCGTTTGCACCTAATTTAGTTCTGATGATATTTTGGGGTTTTATAGGGGTTATTGTGTACTCATTTATATCTACGATAGTAACTATTGGCAGGGAGGTCAGCGAAGATATTGAGATTGCTACGCATTATGCTCATCCTAAACACTACGCTAGAGTACATGTGTTAATTGAAGCGGTGGTTTATTCACTTAGAAATTTGTTAGTGTTTTTATTGTTTAGCGTGGGATTTTACGGACTATTAAAATTTTCAGGCCCACTTGCTGTAGTTGCATTCATGAATCTATTTGACGATCTTATTTTTGTAAACTCCATAGTATATTTATTTTCGGTAATAATCTTATCTTTTTGGATTACGGCAATTATTGTTTTATCACGGCGTTTTTTTGAAAAATGAATAATATTTAAGCTGAACTAAAATATATGATTAATTTTTCCAACGAGCTTCAATTTTGTGGATCTCATCATGGCCTAGCCCATAAAAATGCGCAATTTCGTGCCACAGTGTATGTTTGACTTGTTTTTTAACCCCATCTAAAGAGCTAGATGTAGCAATAATTGGATTTTTAAATATGGTAATTTTATCTGGCAGTACAAGGTTGTAACTCGAGCTTCTTTTAGTTTTAGGAATTCCTTGGTATAGTCCAAAAAGTGACTGGTGGCACCTTAGATTTAATTCTTTTCGTTGTTCTTGATTGGGGTCGTCTTCGTAGGTTATCGCTACATTGTCGAGACCTTTGATGTATTCCTCAGGTAATTCATCAATTGCATTTGCTATTATTTTTGAAAACTCTTCGTCACTTAATTCACTTATCATTATCTGATTATAGCAAGAATGTCTCTTGAGCTTTTTTCTACAATCATAAATTTTTAAAATCTTGATCACATATTGCTATACTATGACGATGAACAAAAGGGGAAGCTATTCTGTAAATAAGAGATCTAAATCTTCAAAATTACATATGTTCATAGTTGTTTTGGGGGTAGGCTGGTTTGCTTATTTTGTATTTACAAGCAATCTTGGTGCATCTAACGAATCCGTTGAACCATTTAACATCCAGACAGAATCGCAAAGCCCGCCAATAAAAACTTATGATTTATCGACAATCGAATTCCCACCAGAGGGTCAAGCGGCGATTGGAACATTAGTAAATGGTCCATTAGTCAGTAGTTCGGGAAGCGAATATCAGGCTCCTATGGCAAGTATGACTAAAGTCATTACTGCACTTGCCATACTGGAGAAAGCTCCAATGTCTTCTGGAGATCCGGGCGACACCATAACATTGTCACTTAAAGACGAGCAATATTATCATGATTACCTAGCGGTATTGGGAACTATCACACCTGTTACTGCAGGATTATCGATGACCCAATACGAAGCCCTACAAGCAATGTTGCTACCATCTTCAAACAATATATCCGATACCATGGTGGATCATTTTTTTGGATCTCAAGAAGAATTCATAATATATGCAAACGCCATGCTTGATCGCTATGGGCTGAAAAATACGCGTGTAGCAGATGCAAGTGGCTTCTCGCCCTCGAGCGTAAGCACTCCTTCAGAGATGATAATAATCGGTCAAAAAGCTTTACAAAATGAAGTAATAGCCGATATTGTTTCTAAAGAAACCGCAAATCTTGAAGTTTCTGGAGAAGTACCAAACTATAATCCACTAATATTGGACCCGGGCATTACTGGAATTAAGCCAGGAGCTACTGACGAAGCCGGATTATGCCTCCTGTTTTCGGCCGATGCGTTAAATAATGCTGGCGAAAAAGTCACAGTAATCGGCGTAGTTATGGGTGTCACCGACAGATCAATTTATGTTGATGGATCAAGGTCAATGGTGGGCGAAGCAAGAGAATTAATTTTAGCTCAATAGTATACCGGTAATCGTGCATATGATTTGGCTGGTTGGTCGCTTGTGACTACTTTTTCAAACCCAACTACATAATTTTTACCGTAGACTTTGGCGCAGTTGGGGCAGGTTGTGTAGAAAAAATATGTTTTTACTGGGGTTTTACCTTCAGATTTGACCATATCAAGTAATTGCCGCCGCCATTTAGGCATTTCGTTAAACTTGCCTTCGAATACTTTTGTCATGAAAGTTCCAGAGATTTTGGTCATTTCATAGCTGGGAAGATTCTTTTTTACTGCAAGGTAATGATCGCTTTTCCAAGCAGAAACTTCATGACTAAGCATGACATATGCATCTTCATCTGCATTTTTCTCCGCTATTTCATTTTGAATTTTTTTCATAACATGACCCATATTAACCGGCATGTGAAAAAAGCTTCTAACACTAACTTTGGCAAAAAGCTTATCGTAAAAAGTAAAAGTCTTATTATCCCATTCATCAGGATTAAAAACTGGACAGCATCCCGTAGTCGAAGTGGATATGTCATATTTTGGCAAATAGTTAATAGTGCTCATCGTATTCCCCCTTAGT
>JBFJNW010000050.1:0-5559 GCA_041617975.1 Saccharimonadales bacterium (SeqCode) | reverse complement strand
GTGGCGCCCCATCGCCTAATAGAAACAGAGCAGTTAATGAAAGCGCCAGAGCCACTAACGCCTGCAATGCAACAAAAATTGTTGTTGATCTTGGTTTTAATAGAAGCAACCATGCACCATAAATTATTGCAAATGTAGCCTGCACACCGGCAGAAGAGGCTTCAACCATAAAGCCAAGCATAGAAACGCCAACAAGAACATCAACCGCATTGGCTCGAATGTTTGGCCACCAATGACGCGGGCGAACTGAGAATACCCTCCATTTTCCAAGCAGTATTATAAGTAGTGCGATAGGTACAAGCTCTACCCGAACCGCAATATAAACTAATGTTGGAACAAGTGCATTGAAAAATATATGCACAAAGTAGGAAAATCCACTTTTGGGTTTAATTCTCGAGACGACGTTCTTCATTTTGTCCTAGTATTATAACAAAATCTGCAGATCCCGGATCTATTCCGGCATATGGTATTGCCGAAACTGAACTCACGCCGAATCGCTTTTCCAGATATGCTTTAGTATATTTCTTTTCACCCTTAGTAAGATCTACGAGAATTGTATCTGTCGTGCCCTTTTGAGGAGCATCGGCAATCGTATTTACTGTGTAGCCAAATGATTTTAATTCATCCGCCGTTCTTCCAGCTAATCCACCAATCATTGTACCGTTATAAACATCAACACTGGCGTCCTCATTTGCTAAAAATCCATCTCTCAATGCGTTTCTTACAAAATTCTTAATTTCAGAATAGTCATATATTCCAGCTCTCGGAACCACAACAGACAGACCACCAATGTTGCTGGTTGTCACAAAACTATTTGGTCCATCTGCAAGACCCACAGATGCAACCTCACTATTAGGAATTTCTTGCATGATTTCATAAATTCGCATCACTTCTTCTGTTTTGAAGTTACTTGTAACATGATCTCCAAAATCATTCAGTAATTGGTTTATTTTAATTGGGTTTCCGAATGTGCCCAAGCTAAATACTTTGTCCTTTAGAGCAACCATAATTAAACGTTGCCTTTCTGATCTGTCAAAATCACCCCTAGGGCTTGTTTTACGAGTCCTTGAGAACGCTAATGCACGCTCACCATCAAACTCGTTAATTCCTGTTTTTACATTCAAATTATATGTGCCGTCAAATCCATCATATACAGATAGCTCCTCAGGAACATCAATGGTTACCCCTCCTACAGTATTTACGGCTTGCTGGAAGCCTTCGAAGTCTACTAATAGATGGTAGTGAATTGGTATTCCTATAGTATCTTCGAGTGTCTTTTCAATTAAGCGCATGCCAGCATCATTTGGGTTTTCATTTTCATTAACATCATAATTCTTTCCAGTAGAAAATACAGCGTTAATTTTCATCGAACCATAATCTTCAGTACTAACATATAAATCCCTTGGGATGCTGAGTAAAGCAGCCTTTTTATTTACAGGATCGATGCTAGCTACAATTATTGTATCCGTAAGATCAGCACCTGAATGACCATCGCCACCCCTACCAAGAAGTAGAACGTTCACACGGCCATCTCCTTCGCCTCTTAAGGTCGCTGGATCAACATTTTTCTGTAATGCTAATGCATTTCCACCACCTTGAAAAACCTTAAGTAAGGACATGTAGCCTTTACCAAACATGTATCCACCACCAACTAGGAAAATTATCAAAAAAGACGATAGTGCCTTCCTTAAAACATGTTTTTTGTGGTGTCTTTTGGAAGATGAGGTTGGATGAGCTCGCCGATTGCTTTTGCGAGCCCTAGGTTGTTCTTCAATTTGCTGAATGTCTTCTTTACGCGCCCAGTCTTCTGGCTTCAAGCTCGGGGATTTAGACCGGTAAAATCCATCGGTTCTTGAAAAATCTCCTGCTGAGCCCCTGCGAGTTCTGATTCCACTATTTACTGGCCTTGCAACATTTCTTCGTAGTGTTGAAGGTGTTCGGCCGCCAATAAATCCATCTACCGCTTTGGCTGGCTTGTTTTTTCCTGATGATTTTCGTTTAAAATTATCCATGAAACGTCTTATTAGTGTACCTGTTTTTGCTTATGATTTACTAATTAATTGTGCATATTTAACAAAAAGTCGCTATAGTGAATCGCACAAGTTATGCAACAAGACAACACTATACCACAGAATGGCGCCGCAAATGACACTAATTCGCAGCTTCCAACTCCTCAGGCGCCACAATATAGTGGAAACAATAAATCGCCTAAAAAACAAGGTGCATTTTTAAGGTTTTTATCAAATTTTGGTGTGTTAATTGCTGCTCCGTTAATCGCGATACTTTTAATTCAGTTTGTGTTCCAATCTTACGAGGTAGATGGCCCAAGTATGCAACAAACACTACAAGACAAGGACAGGTTAGTTGTGGTCAAGTTAGGCAAAACTATATCGGAAATACGCGACCAAGATTATATTCCCGACCGATCATCAATTATTATCTTTCATAAAGTAGACTCTCAGGATACAAATGGCAAAGATAGGCAGCTGGTTAAGCGTGTTATTGGGTTACCAGGGGATAGAGTAATCATAAGAGACGGTGAAGTTAAAGTAATAAATGACCAATTTCCTGATGGTTTTGACCCAGATAAGCTTGGTGAATATCAAGATAATGTTGATCCGTTCACTCCAGGTAATGTAGACATTACCGTACCTTTTGGTGAAGTGTTCGTACTTGGCGACAACAGAGATAATTCATCAGATTCTAGAATATTTGGCACAGTAAGATCAGAGCATATTGTGGGTGAACTAGTACTTAGAATATTCCCATTTAACTCTTTTAAGTCCTTTTAGAAATCTAAGTTAACTGTTTAAGCAACGTTTCAAGCTCTTCGTCAGACCTAAAAGCTATTTCAAGCCTCCCACCTCTAGCAGTTCTACGCAGCCTTACATCGGTAGACAGTTTCTTTTCTAGTATTTTTGTTTGATCAGTTTTTACTATTAACCTATCTCGCTTTGGAGCTTTCTTAGTGTCGCTACTAATTTTATCTTTTACGCTAATTGCATACTGCTCCGCTTGCCTGACTGTAAGATTTTTATCAGTTATTAGCTTTAATAATTTTTCTTGTTCCTTAGGATCATCCTTTATCGAAAGTATTGCCCTTGCGTGACCTTCGGAAATCTTTTGGTCAGAAAGTGCAGTCTTAGCAGAATCCGGAAGTTGAAGCAGCCTCACAATATTGTTCACTGTTGTTGACGCTTTTCCTAGCCGATCAGCAATCTCCTTATATGGAACATTAAATTGCTGATGTAGTCTTTCGATCGATATTGCTTGTTCTAAGGGAGAAAGATCTACTCTTTGAACGTTTTCAATCAATGCAATCTCTAGTTTCTCAATTTTTTCAGGAGACCTGACGATGCATGGCACTGCTTTTAGTCCTGCAATTTTGGCTGCTCTCCAGCGTCGTTCACCTGCAATAAGTGTATAAATATTTTGTTCATCTTGTGTAACTATAAGGGGTTGAAGTATGCCATGCCGCTTGATGGACACTGAAAGCTCTTCTAGTTTATCGGAATCAAAATGAGTTCTGGGCTGTTCACTGTCCGGTTTAATATTCTGAATGGGTATATTTTGTATGCGTTCATTCTTTTCCAACAAAGATGCCGTATCAATGGTTTTAGGTATTAGTGACCCTAAGCCTTTGCCTAGCCCTTTTTGCATATTAGACACGGTTTACAATCTCCTTTGCTAATTGCTTATATGCCCTAGCGCCTTTTGACCATTTGTCATGATCTGCAATTGTTTTTCCATAGCTTGGAGCTTCTGCGAGCCGGATATTTCTAGGTATTACGGTTTTAAGCAACGTATCTCCAAAGTGCTTATGTAATTCTTCTCTTACTTGGGTTGATAGTGTAGTTCGGCTATCAAACATTGTAAGCAGTACTCCGGTCAACCCCAAGTCCGGATTTAACCCTTCTTTGACCTGTTGTACCACTTCAAGTAATTGGCTTAATCCCTCAAGCGCATAATACTCACCTTGCACAGGAATCAAGATCCCTTCTGCTGCAGTCAGTGCATTTATAGTTAATAGTCCAAGTGATGGCGGGCAATCGATAAGAACAAAATCATGCGAGCAAGTTTCTAGAACTCTTTTTAGTAAAAACTCACGCTGAAGCATAGAAACCATGTCAACTTCTGCAGATGCTAAGTTTGCATTACTTGGAACTATATAAACATTAGCCGTGTTGGTTTCTAGAATAGCTTTAGACACATCAATTTTTGAAAACATGACGTCGTACAATGAATGATTGATCTGATGCTTGTCCACCCCTAGCCCACTAGTAGCATTGCCTTGTGGATCGGCATCTACCACCAAAACTGTCTTGCCTAGCTTAGACAAGTACGCAGCAAGATTAATAGTAGTCGTTGTTTTACCGACTCCACCCTTTTGATTGATAATTGCAATGCGGTTGCTCATGTCTGTTACCCCTGTAGCCTATAGGTTAGCATTATACCTGTTCTAGTAAAAAGTAGCTAACGTACTTACGGAATATTATAACTTTTAAAGAAGCTGATCATTATACATTTTATTTATTAGTTAGTATTAGTTGCCTCTTCGAGAGTGAACCTTATTCTATCAACGGACATCTGGGCACCACTGCTTGTAGCAGCATCAGAGCAGAGCGTATAGAAAACTTGGCTGGTTGTTGCAGGAGCATCTACGAACATAACAGTAGAGCTAGCTATCTCTCCTGTGTTGGTGGTAAACGTTGAGCCCTTGGATCCTACGACAGTCCCCGATCCACAAGTTGGAGCTGAACCTATTCCACGTTCGATCCTAAATACCATCGATCTATCCTGTGAAGACGTAGTGCTTACTTCTACCACAAAGCTTCCGGCAATTGCTCTACTTGTCGTAGATGGAGTTATATTTGGATGCGAATTATTATTTTCTGAACCAATGTTCCAGTAATTAGTTGTATTGTTACTAGCACCTGCGTTTGCTACTGTGTCTATGAAGCTCCTGATTTGCCTAGTCCCAATGCAATCTTTCCAAATCCCCTCTTCAAAACACCTGAATCTACTTGTTGAAGTATTGTAGTACATTGCGCCGTTAATTCCAGTTGGGTCAGTTCCTGAAGAAAAACTATCAACAACAAGCATTATTGCAGTTGCATCTGTAGTGGATGAGCCGATACTGACGACATTGCCAGTGCTATTTACTGTAAAGTAAGAGACCGTTCCCGCAGCATTTCGTATGCGCAATGCTGAGGCTGAATTAGATCTAATTTCGGTTGTACCATCAAGTGCTACACCGAAGTTTGGTGAACTTATAACAAGCGGACTACTACCGCCACCAATAGTGATTGTGCCCGTGGATGTTCCTGTATTTATATTTGTTGCACTGTTAACACTTGCATTGATATTTACTATTCCTGTCAAAGTTGCGCCACCGCTGATTGTCGCAAGTCCACTTGCACCGATTGTTGTAACGCCCGCAAGCGAGCCTGCATTAACAATACCTCCACTGTTTAGGTTCAAGTTACCGCTAGTGAAGGTCATGCCTGTCACCCCACTTAATGCTCCAGCATTAATGATTAATCCGTTAATTGTATCTGT
>JBFJNW010000049.1:0-5603 GCA_041617975.1 Saccharimonadales bacterium (SeqCode) | reverse complement strand
TTGAATCAAAAGGGCTTTATTCTAGAGCCAAAGCCTACGAAGCACTGCATTTTCCAGACACTTCAGAAGATCTTGAAAATGCTAAACATCGTTTAGGGTTTGAGGAAGTGTTCCGTCTAAGCCTTGCCAGCATGTTAGTAAAGCAGCAAAACGAAAGAAGCGACGCACATTCAATACCGTTTGACGAAAAGTTAGCTAAATCTTTTGTTTCTCATTTGCCGTTTAAGTTGACAGACGGACAGCGACGCGCTGTGTGGGCGGTGTATCAAGACGTGCAAAAAAAGCATCCAATGAACAGACTAATCGAAGGTGATGTAGGTTCGGGCAAAACAGTAGTTGCAGCCATGTCAGCGGTGATGGCACTTGCAGAGTCATATCAGGTGGCATTTATAGCTCCTACCGAACTTTTGGCTAGACAACACGCTGAAACGCTATCAGAGCTTCTTGCGCCGTTAGGTTATGCAGATAGCGTAAGCTTGCTAATTGGCGGAATGACTAAAAAGCAAAAGCAAAACTTAAAAACTGCAATCAAAAATAATACTCCAATCTTATTGATAGGAACTCATGCTTTGCTCGAAGACGATGTTTTGCCAAATAATCTCGCTTTAATAATCGTAGATGAACAACATAGATTTGGTGTCGAGCAACGTAAAAAACTTATGAAAAAATCTAGTAAAACTCCACATGTGTTGTCTATGACCGCAACGCCGATTCCTAGAAGTTTAGCCTTGACATTATATGGGGAAATGGAAGTTACGCTATTGGACGAAAAGCCAGGTGGCAGAAAATCGATCATAACTAAATTAATAAATCCCACAGATCGCGAAAAAGTTTATGACAGCATTAAGTCTGAACTAGATGCTGGAAGGCAAGCTTTTGTCGTGTGTCCTTTAGTGAGCTCCTCCGAAATGTTGCAGGCTAAGTCCGTCGAGGAAGTATATGAGACGCTGAATAAAGGCCCATTTAAACAACGCAATGTCGGACTGTTGCACGGCAAAATGAAGCCCAACGAAAAAGACGATATTATGCAAAAATTCTCTAGGCATGAAATCGACGTGTTAGTTTCGACGACTGTAATTGAAGTAGGTGTAGATGTGCCGAATGCAACGGTAATGTTGATTGAGAGTCCTGAGCGATTTGGGTTAGCTCAACTACACCAACTTAGGGGTAGAGTCGGAAGGAGTGATCACCAAGGCTACTGCTATTTAATGTTAAGCGATAGCAAAAAACCTTCTAGACGCCTAAGTTCAATAGAAAGATCAAATGATGGCTTTAAACTTGCAGAGCTTGATCTAGAAATAAGAGGACCAGGTGCAATTTATGGGACTATGCAACATGGAGCACTAGATCTAAGAATTGCCAAACTTACAGACATTAAACTCATTAAGTCTGCTAGAAATGCAGCCTCTGAATTTATCAAGAAAGATGAAAGTTTGTTACACTACCCTCAACTTCATAATCAAATAACTCAACTTCAGAAAGTGACGCGATTAAACTAACATGTATTCCGGTACAACACTAACCAAATATTCAGGACGTATCTTGGGTGCTCATCAAAAATTCGACAAAGTGGCTCGGAGACAATTAGGTGGATTACTTAAAAACAATGATGATTTTCCGAGTGCAAAACTAATTCTTCAGTTTGAGGGTAAAAATGGCCCAGATGCAATTAAGCGAAAAAGTCCAGCAAAAGATGAACCTTGGCACTATTACAATCCATTTGATGACGATGACTCACAACTCATTGAACTTATTGAAGATCACTACAACTTGCTAGTTAGGGAAATTAAAAAAAATAACATAGAAAGAGTTGCTTTTGAAGCTGCATGGCTTGCGCATGCTTTAGTAGACGGACTTACGCCTGCACATCATTATCCGTATGAAGACAAACTTACGGAAATTAGAGGTGAAGGAAAAGAAACCCGTACATCTGTTAGAGACAAAATTATACCTAAAGGGAGTACAAAAAGAGAAACATTCAAAAAAAGTTGGAAAGTTTATGGACCAAAGGGCCTTATGACTACTCATGGGTTATTCGAAATGGGAATAGCAGCTCTGATTGCTCCGCTTGGATTCGGGGAAACAGATCCAACAAAAGCAGATGTCAAGAGAATGGTCGACATCGGTCCAATAGAGTGGTTTAAGCAAAGCTCGCGAGAGATAGCAGTACTTGATATGTACGAGGATTATTATGAAAAAGGTTGGACTACCAGATTAGCCAACAGTGTAAGACATAAATTAGCTCCAACAATTTTACAAACAATATCGCTGACGTGGTATGCGGCAGCTAAAGAAGCAGGATTAGAGGTGAGAGATGCGCGTAAGCGCCGGAAAATTAAAAGGTAGGATATTCGATAGCCCTGGAGGCCATCGCACCCATCCAATGAGCGACAAATTGAAGTCTGCGATTTTTAACGTTCTTGGTGATATTAGCGGATTAACAGTTTTGGATGCCTTTGCTGGTACTGGAGCGTTATCTTTTGAGGCACTTAGCCGCGGCGCGGAATCCGCAGTTTTATTAGAGCAAGACAAACGTGCGGTAAAAACACTACAAAAAAATATTCAAAATCTCGAGCTTGAGGATGAGGCTAAGCTCACACCAGCCTACGCCAGATCTTGGTCTACAAGACACAAAGCTTTTTTATTTGACCTAGTTTTTATTGATCCACCCTTCGATAATTTACAGGAGAAGACAATAGGACTAATGGGCGATCATCTTAAAGATGGAGGAGTTTTAGTTCTTAACTATCCTGCAAGAGAGAGACCGCCATATGAATTAAAGCATTTAGAATTAGTTAAACAGAAGACGCACGGAAAATCACAACTACTTTTTTACAAAAAATAAACATTCTGTCAAAATAAACTTATGGATGTGAGTGAAGCAAAGAAATCTTTATTTTTAACTGTTGATTTTGAGGATCTTACACATGCTCCTCATTTGCTGGCAATAGCTTGCGATTTGAAAGGACTAAAGATAGACAGCCATCAACGACTGCCTTTGGGAAAGCTGACAAGTATGGCAAAAAGGCGAGGGGTGCAGGAAGTCTATATAGATGGTAAGTTCAGCGATGGTAAAGATCAGATGCCGGACAGAATAGAAAAAGTAATAAAGCAGAATAGTGATTTTGTGAGCATTTCAGTATCTGCTGGTGCGTCTGCGATAAGAGCTGCAGTTACAGCAAATCAAAACAGAATTAATTTAGTTGGTACCACTGTTGCATCGGATATGCCCAACGAGGAATGTATTGATGTATTTGGTGATTTGCCAAGATCAGTGGTGCCAAGGCTAGCAGAAATTGCACTTAAAAATGGTCTTGAATATATAACGTGTTCGGCACATGAAATACCTTATGTTAAACAATATAAAAATTTGCGTAACTTGAAAATAATCGCAACTGGGATACGTTTGACAGGCGATGATCCTAACGATCAAATCAGAATAGCGACACCATATGAAGCAGTTTCAAATGGAGCAGATTATCTTGCGGTTGGCAGATCAATAACTGGAAGTAATGACCCCGAAAGAGCCTGCTCTCAAGTTATTGAAAATTTATTAATGATAAATAAAGGTTAACCCTAGACATTTCTGCCTGTTTTATCTAGAATAGACCAGTATTTCACGCGGATGTGGTGGAATTGGTAGACACGCTAGTCTTAGGAACTAGTGCCTTAGGGCGTGAAGGTTCAAGTCCTTTCATCCGCACCATAAAAACTTGAGGGAACTCAGGTTTTTTTATTTGAAAGAAAATATGGAAGAATTATCACCACAACAACGAAGAAAACAGCTTATTGAGTTTGGTTTTGTTAGGCGTGCCATAGACTGCATAGAGTCAACAGATAAAATAAGTGTGTTAGAAGCGATTTTTGATACTGATATAGACGATGGGCCATTAGGTAAAACCATGTGGATAACTTTTAGAAAAAGCGACGATTCAGAGATTGCAAGTGAGTTGGTTGCTACTCAAACATTAGGTGGAGAAATATCTCCATCCGCAGAATACGAAGATCTAGATATTGATTCATTTGTAGTTCTGGCTATTTCACGGCAAAGCAATCAGTAACACTCTGGTATAATTTTAGTTAATGAGTTTATCCTTACAGCCAATTAAAGGTGCCAGAGACTTCTTTCCTGAAGATATGCGTGTACGCGAATATATTTTTTCTGTATGGAAAGAATCTTGCGAGTTGTTCGGCTATCAAGCATACGACACACCAATCTTAGAGCCTACTGATTTATATCTACAAAAAGGTATCCAGGAAATTGTCAACGAGCAAACCTATAGCTTTAAAGATCGCGGCGACCGAAGTTTAACTCTCAGAACTGAAATGACACCTAGTGTAAGTAGGCTTGTTGCGGCAAGACGGCAAGAATTTGCATACCCATTACGCCTTTATTCAATTCCACAGTGTTGGCGTTATGAACGAATGCAAAGAGGCCGGGGCAGAGAATTTTATCAATTGAACGTTGATCTGTTTGGCGATGAGTCAATTAATGCAGAGATCGAAATGCTAGAACTAGCAGACACGATAATGAAAAAATTCAAAGCAAATCGAAAAATGTATCAATTTAAATTAAACAGCAGAAAGTTAGTCGATACATTTTTGAATGAAGTCATGGGATTAGATGAAACCCAAAGTACAACAATCAGAAGACTAATAGATCATATGCATAAAATGGCAACTCCCGCTTTTGTTGGGCAGGTAGAAAGTGTGCTCAGCCCATCTCAGCGTGAAGATGGAATGCTGGATAAGTTACTTGAGTTTTTAAGAGCAAAGACAATTGAAGAATTACCAAAATCATTAAGTTTACACCCTTCGGTTATTGGACTTACTGATCTATTAAATAAACTAGAAGAACTTAAAATAACAAATGCTGTTTTTGACCCAACGCTCATTAGGGGATTTGATTATTACACTGATATTGCATTTGAAGTATTTGACACCAACCCCGAAAATAATCGATCAATGTTTGGCGGAGGAAGATACGACGGATTGGTAGGAATGTTTGGCGTAGAGCCAGTCCCGACTATTGGTTTTGGTATGGGCGACATAACATTATTAAACTTTTTGACTGTTCATGAACTACTGCCAAAAACTTATTCGCCCGTGGAGGCATACCTAATGACTACTGACGATTCAATTACAGATGGTGCGATGCAGGTAGCTCGTGAACTAAGAGAAATGGGCGTAAAGCTAGCGGTCGATACCTCAAATAAGAAGATTGTTAAGAAGATCAAGAACGCCATCAAACATGACATAAGATACGTAATCATTATTGGACAACAAGAGCTAGATCAAGAACAGTACACCTTAAAGAATCTAATAACTGGCGTAGAAGAGAAGCATAGTATTCAAAGAATTGTCAGTCTCGTCGAAGATCACAGAAATACTTAGAAGTTTAATCAAGTCTAAGCTTTTTTAGTAGTGCCACGGTACTAGTAGACAACAATATATCCCCAATTATTTTTGCTAGAACAAAGTATACAAAATAAGTATTAAAGGATTCGTCTTTTAGAACTACGGAAGGGCTAAAAATTAAAACGAATAAAATTGCGTTTCTGAGCATCAATTTTTTCCAAGGCACGATTGTATATTGTTTGTAT
>JBFJNW010000048.1:0-5643 GCA_041617975.1 Saccharimonadales bacterium (SeqCode) | reverse complement strand
TTTATCTAAGCGGCAAATGTGCAACTGGTGATTTTAGTGGCTACGGAGGAAATAAGGATGTCGAAGTTGAGGCGGTTGAGGGCGGCACTAGCTATAACATAGATGCCGGAGCTTATAATTCCTCAATAGCTGGCATTAACGCCTATGGATCAAAAATGAAGGGCGGTACCGATGACGTCAAAAAAGTCGTTTCACAAGCAGATATCGACAAGGCAACTTCCCAGCTTAAAGAAGAAACAAGTGAAGGATCTGTGGATGCACTTAAGAGTTTGCTAGCTAGCCAAGGGTTCATACCCTTTGAAAACACCTACAAAGCTGACGATCCAAAACTAACAATAAGCGAAGAAGTTAATTCCGAAGCAAGTTCCGTAACTGTCGCCGGTAAAAGCGTCTACAGAATGACAGGAGTAAAGAAAGAAGCCATATCAGAAGCCATCAAAAAAGCAGCGCTTGACGATATTGATGACTCGGCTCAGGTTATATCCGACACTGGCATTGATCGTGCAACAATACGCTTAACTGAGAAAGATGCAGAAAATTTTGAATTAGATATCAGTACATTAGTTACGGCTGGACCACAACTTGATGCCGAATCCTTAAAAGCTGAGATTTTGTCAAAACGTTACAGCGAGACAGAAAGTTACTTGTCTTCAAAGGCTGGAGTTGTGGATGTGGATATAGAATACAGTCCATTTTGGGTTAACCAAACACCGAAGAATCCGGAAAAAGTTACTATAACGATTGAAAACATATCTGAAAATGGACAGTAATATTTTAGGTATCGATGTAGGCGAGAAACGCGTTGGTGTTGCATTTGCATCGGGAATTGCTAAGCTACCAAGACCGCTTTTAACACTACCTTATGAATCGTCCATAGCTAAGATTAGTAAGTTGGTAGAAGACGAGGGCGTAAAAGAGATTGTCGTTGGAATGCCATTAAATCGTAACAATGAGACCACTGAACAAAGCAAATTTACTCAAAAATATATTGACGAGTTAAATCAAGCTGTATCGGTTAAAATTTCTATTTGCGATGAAGCATTGTCATCAAAAAGAGCTAAGATTGAGCTTCAGAACAGAAAAAAAGCGTATCAAAAAGAAGATATTGATGCTTTGGCAGCAACTTATATTTTAGAAGATTATTTAATAGAATCGGGTCAGATTAAGGCATGAACAACTACCAAGCTAATCCTAGGAAAAGAAAATTCAAAATATTTATGACAATATTCATAGTGTTTGTGATTCTTTTAGCAGGTGGAATTGTTGCAGTTAGACAAGTCTACACTAGTAATTTACAGGCAGTCAGTAACTCCGAGGAAGTCACGGTAATAACAATAGAGTCTGGCTCCTCAACCAAGGAGATTGCTTTAATATTGGAAGAAAAGGGAATTGTTAAAAAATCTTGGGCATTTGAATGGTACGTCAGGAACAATAACAAGCGCGAATTATTAAAAGCAGGCACGTACGCATTGCGTCCCAGCATGGACGTTCCAGAGATAGTCAATGTTATTACTAAAGGAGACGTCGCAACAGAGCTAGTCACAATTTTGCCTGGACAGCGCCTTGATCAGATTAGATCTAGCCTAATAAATGATGGATTTACGCCTGATGCAGTTGACAAAGCTCTTGATCCGAAGCTGTACGAAGGACATCCGGCACTGGTTGATACGCCGCGCGAAGCCAGCTTCGAAGGGTATATATACCCTGAGTCTTTCCAGAGGACTGCTGACACCACCCCTACGCAAATAATCACCTCATCCCTCGATGAACTATCAAAGCAGCTCACGCCGTCTCTACGTTCGGCTATTAATAAACAAGGGCTCACTATTCACGAAGGAGTTATACTTGCTTCAATCATCGAGCAAGAAGTTGGCAATATGGACGACAAAGCCAAAGTTGCTCAAGTCTTCTTGAAGCGACGAAGCATCGGAATGATGCTGGGGTCGGATCCAACTGCATTCTATGGAGCAATAAAAGATGGTTCGAGCGACACAAACAACGTATTTTACGATTCACCATACAACACACGTATATATGAAGGCTTCCCCCCAGGACCTATAAGCAATGTAAGCGTAAGTTCACTACAAGCTATAGCAAAACCTGCGAATACAGACTTTCTATTCTTCGTAGCTGGAGATGATGGGACAACCCATTTTTCAAAGACCGTCGAAGAACACGAGGCTTTAACACGTAAATATTGCACAGTATTGTGTCAATAAGTATTAGCTAACAGGGGTGGATATTTGACAAATTACTTGCAATCTGCACATATAGTGTGCTATTATTGACCAGCAATTGCTCAAGCATGAGCATTTTAGCGTAAGCTTGAGCAGATTGCAGTGAAACGTAATTTTTACTAAGCATTTCAAGTACAACTATAATTTACCAAAAAGCACATTAATGTAGCTTACCAGGAGTTATTATTCGTACAATTACACAGACAATCAGTAATCGTCTGAACTCATCAACGAAAAAACGAAGCAAACAGTCAGCAACATTTAAGAAAATTGCTCGCTCAAAGAAGCGTTTGGTTCGATTTGGCATTTTTTCAACTAACATTGCATTAATTGCTGTTGTGGTTGGTTTTGTTACCCATACACCTGCAAATGGCAATTTAGCTGCACAAAACAATAAAGTGTTTAGTGATGACGCAATCGCTAATCCACTCGATCAATTATCCTCAGCGGATATTGCAGTTCACGTAGCAAGAATGACGAATTTAGACGAAGCAATTGCTGTTGCCAACCATGCCGATAGTGTTAACGCACAACTTGCTGTTGCGCCTGTTGACGAAGCTGTGGCACCAAAACCTCAAATCGTAGCCTCTAGTCTAAAGTCTAAAAAGGACATTGTTACCTATAAGGTTGCAGAAGGCGACACTGTTACTTCTGTAGCAAATGCATATGGAGTCACTTCTGACTCTGTGCGCTGGTCTAACGGAATTTCTGGCGATAACTTAAGCGCGGGTGATGAAATTATGATTCCTCCGGTTAATGGTATCGTTTATGAAGTCAAGAGCGGCGATACCATAGACAAGATTGTTGAAAAATATAGTTCTGACAAGCAGAAACTTGTTGTCATGAACGATGCTGAACTTGGTGGATTAATCGAGGGAGAGCACATTATTATTCCTGACGGCATACAGCCAATTCAGCGATCTTATGTACCAACAATATATAGTTCTCGCACCGCGGTATATGGCCCTTATAACGGATATGATTACGGACAATGTACTTGGCACACTGCAAATCGACGTAGAGATGCTGGTAATCCAGTGCCTAACAACCTTGGAAATGCTGAGAGTTGGTATCGAATAGCGGCTTCTAATGGAATTCCTACAGGTGTTGCACCACGAGCTGGTGCGGTGATTTGGCATGTACCAGGTTATAAATCTGGATGGTTAGGACACGTAGCTTATGTAGAGAAGTTAAATGCAGATGGATCTATACTAGTATCTGATATGAACTTTGGCGGTAGTTACGCAAGTGTTACGTATCGAACCGTTCCAGTTCATGAACTAACCAACTATAGGTTTATTTATTAATTAACCTTATAGTAGGTTTACTCTGAAAGGTTTATCTAAGAATGTTTGTCGATAAAGTTAATGTGCATTTAAAAGCAGGAGACGGCGGAAACGGTGTTGTTAGTTTTAGGCACGAAAAATTTGTCGATAAAGGCGGTCCAGACGGCGGAGACGGCGGAGACGGAGGAGATGTAATAATCCGTGCTAGCGAGAATCAGAATACATTGGCTGCTTTTCGATATCAAAAAATTCTTAAAGCCACCAATGGAACTTCTGGAGCTAAGCAGAAAAAACACGGTAGACGTGGCGAAGATTTAATTATTGACGTCCCGGTTGGAACGATGATTACCGACAGAGCAGGAACCGTATTAGCAGATTTTACTCAATCTGGTGAAGCAGTTGTTATTGCTAAAGGTGGTGAAGGTGGTTTCGGAAACGCTCACTTTACATCTAGTAAGCGACAAACTCCTAGAATTGCCGAAAAAGGCGAGCCAGGTGATGAGCTTGAACTAGTGTTCGAGCTTAAAATTATCGCAGAAGTTGGGCTAGTAGGGCTCCCAAACGCTGGTAAGTCAACATTATTGTCGGTAATAAGTAATGCAAAGCCAGAAATAGCCGATTATCCATTCACAACTCTTACACCTAATCTAGGCGTTGTTGATACTGGTAAAGACTCGTTGGTTGTTGCAGATATTCCAGGACTCATTGAGGGTGCTAGTGATGGCAAGGGCCTAGGAGTTGCGTTTTTAAAACACGTTGAACGCACCAGAGTATTGCTTCATGTTATAGATATTTATAATGATTCATTAGCCACTGCGTACAAGACAATTCAGGAAGAGTTGATTAAATACAGCAAAGAGCTTGCCAAGCGTCCTCAGGTCATAGCATTGACTAAGATTGAAGGTTTTGACTCTGAGCTACTTGAAGATAGAGTCAAAGAGCTTAAAAAAGTTATTGATAAAACGACAAAAATCGTCCTGATTTCATCTAAAAGCAAAGAAGGCTTGGATGAGCTTGTGCAGGTGCTAGCTAAAACGGTAGCTAAGAATCGAAAACAAGTAGAAGCAGAAGACATAGAGGCCGATGATGAAATTCCAGTACTTAGACTTTTAAACGATCAGCCATGGAAAGTTGAACAGTCCGAAAACGGATTTGTTATTTCTGGTAAAAAAATTGAAAGATTTGCCCGCCGAACTGATTTTGAAGATTTTCATGGACTTCAGCGTATTCGCGATATCATGAAAAAGATGGGTATTATGCACGAACTTCATCGCAAGAATATTCGTTCTGGCGATACTATTACAATTAAAAACAGTGGAAATTTTAAGTACTAGCCAAAGCAAATAAGGATAATCGGTTGCGATAATCTGTTGCTCGGGTAGTATAGCTTCATGGAATCACTTTATTTTTATGATCTTGAAACAACTGGCGTTAATTCGCGATCATCACGAGTCATGCAATTCGCTGGACAGCGAACAGACCTGAATCTAAAACCAATCGGTGAACCACACAACATTTTAATTAAGATAACTGAGGATGTTTTACCTGAGCCTGACGCGGTGATGATAACTGGAATCACACCACAAAAAACCTTAGCCGAAGGTATAAGCGAAGTTGAGTTTTTAAAATATTTTCATGACGAAATAGCAACTCCAGGCACGATTTTTACAGGCTTTAATACTGTTAGATTCGACGATGAGTTCATGAGGTTCATGCATTACAGAAATTATTACGATCCTTACGAATGGCAATGGAAAGACAATAAATCACGTTGGGACGTGTTAGATTTTACCAGAATGACAAGAGCGCTTAGACCAGAAGGTATTGAGTGGCCGTTTGATTCTAAGGGAAAGCCAACAAACCGATTGGAACTTTTAACTGCAGTGAATAAACTAGATCATCAGAATGCTCACGATGCGCTAAGCGATGTTTATGCGACTATAGCTGTGGCGGATATGATAAAAACTAAACAACCAAAATTGTTCGCCTTTTTACTCGAAATGCGGGATAAGCGTAAAGTCGCTGAGCTTGTAGAATCTGGTAAGCCATTTTTGTATACATCAGGCAAGTACGAGTCAGAAAAGCAGAAAACAACTATTGTAATCATGATTGCAAAAACA